>JABIDL010000017.1 GCA_018651745.1 Candidatus Neomarinimicrobiota bacterium
TCTAAGCATCGCGGTATTCATAAAATTTCGTTCTATTTCCATTTGAAAGAAAGTGAGTTTAGGTTCAATTTTAGGCATGAAAATATCTACCAAATATTACTCGAAAACTTTCGAAATAACCCGCTAAACTAGTCATGACCCATAATATATTATTGAAACAAACTGAAAAAGATATCCGAGAAGCCGGTCTTAGATTGCTCAAATATCGTATGCGAAGCAAAAATGAATTAAAAACTCGTCTTCTGAAAAAAGGATTTTCAGAAATCATGGTTCAAAATGCAATCATGTGGTTTGAGAATTTAAAGTTTATCAATGATGAAGAATTCGCAAAATGTTTTGCCGAAGAAAAAGTGCGGAATAAAAAAATTGGCGCAATGGCGTTGAAATCAGAATTATTCCCGCATCATTTAGATGAAGATTTGGTTGATCGCGTCATCAGCAAGGTATATACCGATTTTCCGGAAGAAGAATTAATTCGGAAGCATATTCAGAAAAAAAGGTTGGCAGATAAAAAATCTCTTCCTGAAAAAGACATTAAGAAAATATCTGATTTCCTGAAGCGGAAAGGTTTTCGGTGGGATACAATTCGAATTGTGTTGAGTGAAAATGGGTGGGTGTAATTCGGGAACCCTTATGCGTATAAATAGATATGAGCAAAAAATTTTCATTAAATGAACGCGATCTCGATTTTATTCAAACGGAATTAAAACGGAACCCAACAGACGACGAATTATCTTTCATTGAATCTATTGTTACCTCAATTCGAACGATAAGAGCCAAAGCATCCGTACAAGGTTCTGAATCTGATTTATTACCACAAATTATAAATATAGTCAACGATACCGTTCTTTCAATCGGGCAGGAAAATAAGAAAAGCCTTTTTAATTCGAATCGCAAGTTTGATTTATTTTTAACCGGCACTGAAAAGAGATTAGACCTCAAAACCGGTTCTACCCATTCAATGGTTGGAGTAGGTAAAATATCAAAGACAGAACAGTCGAAACCAAGCCGAAAATGCGTATTGGTACTGATTCGAGGAAAGCGTGAAATAAACGGTATCCAAAAAAATCAAAAGGAATTCAATGTGCAAAGCAGTTTCCCTATTTTTAAATCAGGTTTTGGCTATGCTTTATATGAAATGGCGCAAAATCTTAATTGCGGATTCACTTTATCAATGAAACAAATAGGGGATTTTAAGTCTTTTAACCAAAATCGGTGGTCTGGAATTTTGCTTTCGGTTAAAGATGACGATTATCCTTCGTTTCTTAAGTCAGCTAACAAGAGGAAAATTTCCTCCATGAAAATTGGTACAATCATAAAAGATAGGCGATTGGATTTTATTATTTCAAAAAATGATTCAGTTCACATCAATTTCAGTATATTTGAATTTTTGAAAACATCGTATGGATATAAGAAAGTGATTTCCTTTTCATCAAATTCGGAGGAAACACATTATCCTGAAATCCAAAAAAGTTATTCATCTTTAGTTTTGAAACTCTCAATAGATA
Source organism: Candidatus Neomarinimicrobiota bacterium (assembly GCA_018651745.1). Lineage (NCBI taxonomy): Bacteria > Pseudomonadati > Fidelibacterota > Fidelibacterota bacterium. The sequence continues at coordinate 1,509 of JABIDL010000017.1, forward strand.
CTAAAAATTCACCCTTAGTTGTGAAACCTAAGAATGCGATAATTAATTCAGATTTAGCAATGTTTCATATTAATGGTCAGCATAAACCAATTTGGGTGAAAAATAGTATTCAGGAAATTGTTGATTCTAACTATTCCACTAAACAAACAGCTGGGATGATTATGGACATTTCAAGAGAGATGTCTTGCCTGGGAATAAAGCCAGTTGGGCTTTCGGTTGCACTTGGAGTAAAAGACGTGTCAAATCCAATGTTAGCAACAATGTTTGACAGTATATCTTTTACAAGCCGAAAGCTTCAAATGACTCTGCAAAATAGAATGATTTACCATCATCAAAAAAATCATATTAATCTAAATTATACTTTGGTTGGTGTTGGTTTGGATTCTGATAGGCTTGTAGAGACCGCATTCCAACATCCATCCGATTTCATCCTCATACTCGGTAGCCTAAAAGGTGAATTAGGGAAAAGTGAATATTTGAAGTTGAAAGGACAATCATTCTTCGGGAATGACCCTTTAGTTGATCTGAACGATGAATTACGTTTGCAGGATGTTTTACAAATGCTTGCCGAAGGGAAGTTAGTTCACTCAGCAGTTTCAGTCACCAAAGGTGGTATATCTAAATCACTGATTCAGTGTTTGAAAAAATCAACTCCGGAAATTGGAGCAAGAATATATTTGAATACGAAACTTAGACCGGATGAAATGCTGTTTGGTGAATCGAAAAGTGTGGCGCTTGTAACGGTATCTGAGAGAAACCTGATGGATTTTGAACGAATTTGCATGAAACAAGGAATCCCTTCAACTACGATTGGTCGCGTGACGGATGACAGCCTTTTTACATTTAATAATTTGGTAAAACTAACTCGAGAAAAAATGTAATATATATTCTCGCGATTTAACTCACACCGTTGATTTACATTTCGCTTATCGATTGTCTATAAATTAAATTCAGCTGATTAATTCGTCCCAACTAAAGGAAACTTTTCAGTATGAATCACAAAACAATAACTTTTCTTTTATCCGGCCTATTATGTTGTATGACTGGTGTTTGGTCTTACAAAATAATTCATAATTATTTTTATGAACAGGGTAGAATCGAATTTGAACAATTTTTGAGGGAACATCCATATAATCAGCGACCACATTTAACCAAAAAAGAGTGGAAGAAAAAACTCACCAAAAAAGATCGACCGGATCTTGCAATGGAACAGAACTTTTTCATGACAATGGATCCAGCAATCGGCAGAGTTCCATCTGAAAGACTTGCCCTGGCTTATGAGGCAGCTGAGATTTCTCGCAACCGAATTCAGAGAAATGTTGACTGGACAGAACATGGTCCGGATAATATTGGAGGAAGAACTCGCGCCATAATGTTTGATCCAAATGATGCAACATATAGTAAACTGTGGGCTGGAGGTGTTTCAGGAGGATTATGGTACACAGATGACATTACTGCGGTCGCACCTGTTTGGATCCAAATCAACGATTTTTGGGCGAATATGGCAGTTACAACTATTGCATACGATCCGACAAATACACAGACTTTTTACGTGGGTACCGGCGAGGGCTGGTACAATTCGGATGCAGTAAGAGGCGGTGGAATTTGGAAAACTTCGGATGGAGGTTCCACATGGGCACAATTAGCATCCACAGACAATGACGATAATTTTTATTACGTTCAGAAAATTATTGTTCATCCAACAACAGGTGATGTTTATGCTGGGACTCGTGGTGATAATTGGGGAGAAGGTGGTGTGTATCGTTCGGCTAATGGCGGTTCTACATGGACAAGAGTTTTAACAGATTCCCAAGGATCACGATGTTCTGATTTAGAATTTGGTGCGAATAATTCTATATATGCTGCTACGGGAATATGGTATGAGGGGGGAGTGTATAAATCCACGAACGGAACGAGTTGGACTCAGATAAGCAATAACAACAATGGATTTCCATCATCAGGATTTAACCGAATTGAGTTAGCAACTGCTCCATCGGACCCAAATGTACTTTATGCGATTGGAAATGGTGGAAGCGGCGATAATGATATTGAATTTTTTGTAAAATCGTCAAATGGTGGAACATCTTGGACAAATATAAATATCCCGAATAATGCAAATGGTGTTCACTTTACTCGAGGGCAATCTTGGTACGATTTGATTTTATCAGTTCATCCTACCGATGCAAATACAGTTTTCGCTGGTGGAGTTGATTTACACAAAACTACAAATAGCGGAACATCTTGGTCACAGATATCTCATTGGTATGGCGGATTCAGTTTGCCCTACGTTCATGCAGATCAGCATGGAATGGCATTTCGCCCAACTCATGCTGATTTTATAGTTTTTTCCAATGATGGCGGGATTCATGTTTCCAGCGATGGAGGATCTACTTACGATGAAAAAAATTCAGGTTACAATGTAACGCAATTTTATGCCTGCGCAATACATCCAACTTCCGGGAATAATTATTTTCTGGCTGGAGCGCAAGACAATGGAAGCCAACAGTTTTCCAATGCAACTGGAATCGTTTCTACTATTGAGGTGACAGGAGGCGACGGTGCCTATTGTTTTATTGATCAATCCGATCCTGATCATCAAATCACATCTTATGTGTACAATAATTATTATAGAAGTACAAATGGTGGATCCAATTTTTATTCCATTTCAAGTGACAATTCCGGCAGGTTTATCAACCCGACAGATTATGACGATGATGCAAATATACTCTATTCAGCATTGGACGAATATTCTCTAAAAATAATTGAAGACATTACAGGCAGTTATGATGTTGGTACTGTTTCGGGATTGAATCTTGGATCTACGGCATCTCATATTCGAATTTCCCCATTCTCTGACAATACGGTTTTTGTCGGCACAGGATCCGGAAGAATTTATAAATTGACCAATACAAATTCATCTTCAGTTACCTCAACCCAAATTACCGGGAATAGTATGCCGTATGGATATGTTTCTTGTATAGAAATCGGTGCGAATGAAAATCAAATGATAGCTACATATTCAAGTTACGGAGTTATTTCAGTTTGGGAAACGCAAGATGGAGGAAATTCGTGGTCCAATAAGGAAGGCGACCTTCCTGATATGCCGGTCCGTTGGGCACTCTATAATCCGAATGACAGGACTGAAGTTATATTGGCCACGGAAGTTGGTGTTTGGTTTACAGATAATTTTGACAACGCAAGCCCAAGTTGGACTGCATCAAACAGCGGACTTGCAAATGTAAGGACAGATATGTTACAAATTCGGGATTCTGATAATCTTGTCATTGCTGCTACGCATGGAAGAGGATTGTTTTCTTCTGACGGATTTGGCGCAGTTCTGGCATCCAATTTTTTCGCAGATGTAACATCAGGGAATCCACCTCTTACAGTAAACTTCACAGACCAAACAGGCGGAACTTCAACGCCTACAACGTGGTCGTGGGATTTCGGAGACGGTGGTTCTAGTACACTTCAAAATCCATTCCATACATATTCAAACCTTGGTTCATACACTGTTTCACTCACGGTTACCGACGGAACAAATTCATCCTCAAAATCAAAACCGGATTACATTTCTGTTTCAAACACTGTCATTTTAGTGGATGAGGATTTTGAAGGAACTTTTCCACCTACGAATTGGCAAAATACCGGAACTGGTGATGGTTGGGCGCAATCTTCCAGACGCGCCAACAGCGGAACCTATTCAGCTTTTTACGATGATTTTTTGCCGGATCAACCAAATACCCAAAATTATTCCCTCATTGGTCCGGAAATGGATTTCTCAAATTTAGTTTCTGCACAAATAAATTATTTTGAAAATGTGAATTATCGTTATGCCGCTATCGTACAAAATGTAGAAATTTCGGTAAATGGAGGATCTTCGTGGACAGTCATACGTGATTCAATCGGAACAGAAGATTCGTGGGGCGAAATAATTGAGAACCTCTCATCCTATGTCGGGAATCAATCTGTTTATGTACGCTACCGATATGAAGGCGGATATGATGCCGAATGGTGGGTTGATGATGTTTTTATCACCGGGGAAATAAGCGATTCATTTGCAGCCGAATTTTCTGCAGATATTACTCAGGGCGAAATTCCATTTGATGTTCAGTTTACTGATTATTCTACCGGCGGTCCAACCTTTTGGACATGGGATTTCGGCGACGGAATTTCCAGTACAGAGCAAAACCCAAATCATATCTACACGATAGCAGATACCTATTCTGTTTCTTTGGCGATATCAAATGGAAGCGAATCTGACTTTTTAGTTAAGTCTAATTTTATCCAAGCTACGGTTCACGTAAACAATCCACCTTCAGCATTCGCTACTTTATTTCCTCAAGTAGATGAAGAAATCTCTACAGCTTATTTAACACTAGAATGGAATGCTGCGGTTGATCCCGATGTTGGCGATGTGGTGAGTTATACATTATTTATCGGGGAAGATTCTACTCAGACAATTTCATATAATGCGGGATCTGATACAACGCAAACTGTAGTCCAGCTTGTAGAAAATGGTACATATTGGTGGAAAATTGTAGCTACAGATTTAGACAACGAATCCACAGATAATTACGGTGGTTTCCAACGTTTTTATGTAAATATCACTGATGAATCACCAATGGAATTTGTACCAATTGCACCGGAGAATGGTGCGTCGGGATTAGATCAAACTGTTGACCTATCGTGGAATGAGCCTATAGATCCTGATCCGATGGATTCGTTAATTTATACTATTATATATACTTCAGATTGGAATGATGCAAATAGTCATCAGGATATAGGAAATATTACTGAACCTCATTTCTCTTTGAATCTCGGGAATAATTCGGAATATTTTTGGATTGTAAAAGCGGAAGATTCAGATGGTTTTATTGTAGAATCAAACGGGGGAGACCCATGGAGTTTTGTTGTTGGAGAATTGAGTATCGATACATCAAGTCCCACCCCCACAGAGTTTGCGCTTCATCAAAATTATCCCAATCCATTTAATCCAATCACCCAAATTCGATACGATTTGTCCGAAAGTGGATTTGTAAGTATTGTCGTGTATGATATGCTTGGTCAAAAAATCAAAACCCTTGTATCGGGTGGAGAGCAAGCAGGATATAAAACGGTGTATTGGGACAGTAGAAATGACCTTGGAGTAAACGTAAGCGCCGGAGTGTATTTACTTCAGATCAAGTCGGGGAAAAACATCAGTACTCTTAAAATGATTCTTCTGAAATAAATTAAATATCGATTCCATTAAAGCGAAGTTTTTCAAGGACGGGCCGTGTTTGCCCCGTCACTCGATTATGTAGAATACCATTGGACGCTACAATATTCCGATTGAAAATATTGAAGGGTGAGTCGTCCATTTGAGACACAGTTCCGCCGGCTTCATTTATAATTACAATTCCAGCTGCTGTATCCCAAGGATGTAAATCGAATTCCCAAA
>JABIDL010000018.1 GCA_018651745.1 Candidatus Neomarinimicrobiota bacterium
AAACTTGCGAAATGTTCTACGGACACAGCACTACGAGACATTCAGGTTTTGAAGGCTCGGGATATTTTAATACAGAACCTCGGTAGGGGCCGTAGTACGAGCTACCGCTTGCCCGCCCCCAAAGAAGATATCTAAATAGTGTTGGAGGGCCTGACTTTGATTACCAACCCACCATCCCAGTGTCATTCCTCTCCGCCAACCGGCGGCTCGGAATGACAGTTATTTTTTCCACCAACCCTACCTTTGCGAAAGTTCTTGTGGTGAGCTTGCCGAACCATACTTCCGCAAAGGTTTTTATGTACCACTAACCAAATCTTCTACTTTTTTCCTCACCTTGGAATAATCCGGGATCCAGAGGAAGGATTATCCTAAAGGAAGAGGCGATTTTTCTGTATAACCCTTTGGGGTAATATTTTTTGTTCAAGAAAGAATCTTGGGGAGTTAAAAATCGACCCGTTGGATAATTCTTTTTCCTCGGATTATTCCGTAGCGAAAGCTTCTTTTGATACTTTTCTTACGTTAAGAAAAGTATATACCCCTAAGGATTATATTGTACCTCGATCACTCCAGTCATTCCGAGTGAGTCCTATCGGGACGACGAGGAATCTAGATTCGAAGAGCAAGCTCACCTGATGAAGATTCCTCACACTTCGGTTCGGAATGACAGACGTTATTTTTTGACTCACCCTAACCCCTCTCTTAAAAGAGAGGGGCGAAAACCACCTTTCATTTGTTTAGGTACATTTCGGGGTGAGTAATAATAACCCCACTCCAGTCATTCCGAGCGATCCGCCGGCTGGCGGAGCCAGAGGAATCTAAATTGGAAAAGCAAGGTCCTTTGATGAAGAGCCACCATCCAACGAATCATTTCCCAAACAAACTATTCTATAACACATGAATACTTTCCGCCTGGTTACTTATATGTGACCCACATCACATTAATAATATTATTTAACGATTATAGGTTTTATAGGTCTTAATTTAAATCATTCAATAAAAGGGAAAATAATAAGACTAAACAATATCATTATGAAGTTGCCACACACCATCCCCCCCCCCAGAAAAAATATTCTGTTTTAATCTTGAATGTTTCGGTCTTTAATTATTCTCGAATAATGCAGGGAATTTCCGCATGAAACGATATAATCTCTTTTTTCGGCCTACTTATTTGGCAATGGATGTCTTTCTTTTATTGGGCACATTTTCGGTTGCGTATTGGTATGTTTTTTCATCGTTATTTCCATTGGATTATTCTTCCAATCTGGTCATTTTTGCAGTAATCGTATGGGTGATAATCGCTTTTGTATTTGATCTAAACGATCCCCGCCATGATGAATCTACAGATTACCGCCTTATCAAATTTCTAGGTGGCCAGTTGCTCTTTGCTCTTGCAGTTTCTTTATTTATTCTTTTTAGTAAACAGGATATTTCACTGATCTTTTTCGGCACATTTTTAATAGCTGAGTTCTTCATTTTAGGTCTTAACCGTGTGTTGTGGCTCGCGGTGTCCCGCAATATGCGATTGGCAGGGTATAATCAGCGAAATGTGTTTTTGTATGGTTCTGCTATTGAATATGATCTTCTAAAAAAGTGGACTCAAAGCAATAAAAGGTTTGGCTATCATTTAAATGGCTGGTTTCATCGGCAGGATAAAAATTTAGATATTGAAAACCTATCAAATGAATTTGAAACTATTTCCGGGAATGGGTCCGTCGATCATTTTGTATGTGATCCCACCCAACTTGATCGGGAAACACTGGAAACCGCTATAGATTGGGCAGAGGATAGAGGTGCACGTATTCACCTGATTGAACCGCGAACTGAAGATATCTCATTACGTCTGAGCCCTCGCGATCGGTTTGGCCCTTTTGCTGCCGTACGTCTTCGCCCGGAACCGCTAACGAACCCATATAGTCGCATAGTAAAACGAGTATTTGATGTATTGCTTTCGACAATCATTTTATCTTTATTTTACTGGTGGTTTTATGTTGTAGTCGGAATTTTGATCAAACTAACAAGTCGCGGTCCTGTTATTATTAAACAAAAACGCATTGGCATTGATGGTATCGAATTTTTTTGCCTCAAGTTTCGCACGATGTTTTCAGATAAATCTGCTGAAATAGGTTATAGCCATCTTACAGAAAAAGATGATTCTAGAATCACGTATATCGGAAGGTTACTCCGAAAGTCAAACCTCGATGAATTGCCCCAGTTTATTAATGTTTTTGTAGGAGAAATGAGCGTTGTGGGGCCCCGTCCCCATATGGTGAGTGAAGAAAGGAAAATTGTTGATAAAATTAAAAAATATAGAATACGAAGATTTGTAAAACCTGGTATCACTGGTTGGGCAGCTATTCATTCATTTCGAGGCGGTACAGAAAATATGGGATTAATGCAAAAGCGTGTTGATTATGACTTAGACTATATTGGCAACTGGACTTTATGGAAGGATATAAAAATTTCTGCCATCACATTCTGGCAAATGCTGACATTGAATACCGGAGCCATATAGTACTTTTTTCTTTCATCCATCATCCCAGTCATAATTTGACTAACCCCAACCCAGTCATTCCGAGCGAGTCCCATCGAGGCGACGAGGAATCTAAATTAGCAGGGCAAGGTCCTTTGATGAAGAACCACCATCCGCCGGTTCGGAATGACAGTTATTTTTTAACGCCACTCCATCTTGCCTCTATAAAATC
>JABIDL010000019.1 GCA_018651745.1 Candidatus Neomarinimicrobiota bacterium
ACTGCGTTCAGATCCAAAGAAAACAGCTTAACCAACTGTCTAAATTTCTTCTCAGAAATATGGGAACGCTTAACATACTTGTTTCTCATTGTCATACAAGAATTTACAGCCTTTTGTCTTATGCATTCTAGTCATGACCCTTAATAAAATAAATCTTCTGTTCGAGTTAACAACCATTCCGCTCTCTGCCGTATAATCATGTTTTCAATTTCATTATTATTTTCTTGATTAAGCACTTTGTTCACTTTTTTTAAAAATTCATCCTTATCCTGAGATTTCACCGAAACTGTTTCAGCAAATGTAAGTTGAGCAGCTGTATGGAATCCACCAGAAGCTCTATCGGCTTTGAAAAGATAATTTTCAGCAGTTCTTAAGTTCGAAGAATAATTATCAGGCTGGCTCATTGAAAATGATATCATTGCAGAATAAAGGGCACCTTTTTTCCAATCCGGGTTAATAGATAACGCTCCCTTAAATAATGTACCAACTTTCGGAAGACGAATTATCCAATTTGGATTTCCACGGCTGGATGAAATTGCGCCACCCAATGCTGCGCCCGTCCAATATAAAATAGACACATCATATTCATCAAAGTTAGGTTTAATTTGGGATTTCCCACTCAACCATTCACCAAATCCGGGGTGTTTTTCTTCGATAGCTCTTTCACCGAAATGGTAAGCTTTGATAAAATTCAAATGAGATTCTGCATACAATTTCGTTCCTTTATCGTAGTCAATCTCAATCATTCGATCAGCCAATTCCATAGTAAAAGCATACTGATACATCGTCATTAAGGAACATGCATTTACCAATATTTCAATGGTAGCAGATCCTTCCTCAGCGGCATTTTTCGCCCGATCAGATTTGTGCAATAGATAGGCTTTTGCAATATCAGGATGATGGTGATAAATAAAAGCAGGCGAACATCCCGCAATGAATAAGAAAAATATAATTGTTCCGTATGCAAAAGTCCGATGTGGATTTTTCATAGAACAGTTTAAGAAATTTAATTGAGGCTAGAAAGCAAATCAGGCTTCATTAATTCTCAAAAATCGGAAATGAATAACATAAATCATTTATTTGGGATCGAACTGAATTTGATATTTTTTCATCTTCAGGATTGGCGATAACCTCATCAATCATGGATACAATCAATTTCATTTCGTTTTGATTCATCCCACGGGTTGTAATAGCAGGAGTTCCAATACGAATTCCACTGGTAATCATTGGACTTCTAGAATCAAACGGAACCATATTTTTATTCACTGTAATGCCTGCTCTTCCAAGCGCATTCTCAGCAGCTTTACCATGAATATTTTTATCCGTCAAATCAATAAGCAAAACATGTGTATCTGTTCCTCCGGACACAAGATGGTAACCTTTGCTTTTAAACTCAACTTCCATGGACTTTGCATTATCAACTACTTTCTGAATGTAAGATTTGAAATCCGGTTTTAATGCTTCGCCAAATGCAACAGCTTTTGCAGAAATAATATGCATTAATGGTCCCCCCTGAATCCCGGGCATAACGGATGAATCAATCAGCTCCGAGATCATCTTTGTTCGACCGGATTTTGGTGCAACTTTTCCCCATGTATTTTCTTGGTCCTTACCCAATAAAATCATTCCTCCTCTTGGACCTCGAAGGGTTTTATGGGTAGTTGTCGTGACCACATCACAATACGGCATTGGTGATGGATGATGACCCGTTGCGACAAGACCCGCAGGATGAGCAATGTCAGCCATTAAAAAAGCACCAATTTGGTCAGCAATTATTTTAAAATCTTCAAATTCGATCATCCTTGGGTAAGCACTTCCTCCACAAATTATTAATTTGGGTTTGTGCTCCTTTGCCAATTGACTTACTTCATCAAAATTCACTCTTCCGGTATCTTTATTCACCTGATAGGAAACCACATTAAATAATCTGCCTGAAAAATTCACCGGGCTTCCATGCGTTAAATGTCCGCCGTGAGCAAGATCAAGCCCCATAATAGTATCACCCGTCTCTAAAAAAGTAAGGAGAGCGGCCATATTGGCTTGCGATCCGGAGTGTGGTTGAACATTCACATACTCGGCATTAAAAAGCGTTTTAGCCCGTTCGCGCGCAAGATTTTCGGCCTCATCTACATGTTCACATCCACCGTAATAGCGCTTCCCTGGATAACCTTCGGCGTATTTATTGGTCATTACCCCACCGGAAGCCTCCAAAACAGAATAACTTACAAAATTTTCAGATGCAATAAGCTCTAAAGTTGATTCTTCCCGTGATATTTCCCGACCGATAATTTCATATAATTCAGGATCGCTGGATTTGATATAGTCTAACGGCATTCGACAAAAATCTTTACCAAGATGAATCTTTTTTCAGTTCTTCTTTTATCCAATTGTAACACTGCGAATTGGGGGTTATAGAGCCTTGTAATTTCCTATTTTTATCCATCATAAACCATTCAGCTTTTCCAAATAATACTTCATTTGCTTTTAGCCAATCTAGTGAATTTTTATAACGTCTAAATCCTTTTGCTTCCGCAGCTTCATAGTTTTGTTTTGCTAAGGTTGCTACAATTTTATCTTCTATTGAGATATCCCTGGATCTGCAAAATTGAAAAGCTTTGTAATAAACATTACCTTTTTGTGCAAAAGATTCACCGGCAGCAGATATAGAAATTGCTTTATTTACCCAACGAATAGCATTTTCAAAATCATCTAATTCAACTTGAATAGATGAAATCTTGATGGCTACCCGATGATCTCTCTTTCCCAACTTAAATAGTTCACCATAGGAATCGGCTGATTTTTCTAGGTCGTTTGCACCGTAATAAGCTTCAGCAAGTTTTCGCCAAGCGATTTTGCTTGTTCTATCAACGTTCAATACGGATCTTAACACGTTCGTTGCTTCAGAAGGTCTATCTGCTACCACTAACCGATCAGCGTAATCTATACCATAAGATACATTTTCTTGGTTTTTAAGCCACCTTGCTTCAAACACATCCATTGGATCTTTTCCACTGAGTTCGTAGGCATTTGCAAGATCACCTTGAGCAGATTCATTATCAGGATCTAAATTTAAAATTTCCTTTAATATAATAATTTGGTCAGAATATCTTTTTTGGCTTCCATATAATTCAGCTAATTCTTTTTTAAATGCAATATCATCAGGTGCCAATAGAGTTAATCTGTCATACTCTTCAATTTGCTCTTCAAGTTTATTTTGCTTTTTATAAGAATACGCTAATCGTTTTCTCAGTTCCACATTATCCGGTAAAATTTGTAGGCCTTGCAACAGTACTGATTCAGATTGGTCAAATTTCCCTAAATATTCATACGCGATTGCATAATAAAGGTACACACCTTTAGGATCTAGTTGATCACACCCTAAATCCACTATATCGCCATAAACCCTAACGGTTGATTCCCAGTCTCTATTTTTATAATACTCAGCAGCGCTACTCATTAATCTAGGACACTTAACGCGTCTTAACGAATCTAACCGTGCAGTTTCTCTTTCATCAATTCCATCCGTATCAACAGGTGGAGCGCACATAGTTAAAACCAACCCAGCAAATATTAAAATATTGGGAGCAACTGTTTGTTTAATAATATTTTTCAATTTCGATGTCTCCTTTTTATGAACCAAATATCTGTTAAATTTACACTAACTGTAAGTCGTCGAATTGATTCAGTTTTCGTCGATCCCATTTGTCTTTCACCTGCCATTAATGCGATGTCAATTTGGTTGACAGGGAACCCGAAATTTATTCCAAAACCTAATGAAGCGCCAAGTTCAATCACAGAATTCTGATTATTTAAAAATTCATCTTTTCGCGTATAAGCACCAGTCCTAAAATGAAAAGTTTCATACCATACCTTTGGAGTGGGTGAAGCAAAAGATACCAAACTCACATTCATATGAGTCCATTGTTTAATGTGATCATCTAAAATTGAAAAATCTGCAGTAACATTGGCACCATTTTTCCAAACATAAACCTCGCTTAATAAGTGAACAGATTCCGTTATACCAATGTCAAATCCAAATCCAAATTCCTGTGGTGAATATGCATTTAATGTGGTAGATATCTCTTCGGAAACAGAATCGGGAAAATCATAAATATCGTAAATACCATTATTATTGATATCTTGATAAAGTTGATTCGTTGTTTTATGCACAGTAAGTGGACTTAAGGTTAGGCCGGCAGATGCAAATGTGTGAATTTCCTTATTAAATAATTTGAATCGATTTGATGAAAGATAAACATTCAGCACTGTTCCGGAATAAAAATGTCTTGAGTTGGTTTGGAATCGATCTGAATCTATTAATAAATTATTTGTGAATCTGGATGATCCAAAAAGGAAATCAAATTTAATTCCGACTTGGTCTTTTTCAGATATTGGAAAGCTAATTCCAGTGTACAATGATGATATTCCTCCCCTACCTGAAAATTCTTTAGATAGCGTTAGCGTGTCTTGATCCAAAATCATTGAACCTGATTCATAAGTGAAAGAAAATTTTTGCTGACTATAGGGTTTTATTCCGAGGCCAAAACCATATTTTCCTTTTATCGGAATAATAAATTGCAATCTATCTAAACCGGAAATTTCATTCCTTACTGATGACGAAAGTTGATCAACACGTAAACCACTATAAGCACTGGAAAGTGTTGAAAACATAAATCGGTTCCATGTAGATGGATTATTGAGAGATAAACCGAATCGATACGCTGGTACTAAGCCTGTCCCGGATATACCAAGTGTTGCACCATCTTGCGCAGGAAAATGCATTCCCAACCCGTATGCATGATACATACTTTGAGATCCACCTAACGATGTCAGCAATCCGAGTATAAATATCAGTTTACGGGTAAACATATTGTACCTTCAATATTGGATCTATACTGTCAGGACTCGCTGTTTCCAGATGTATCATTTGATATGGATCATTTGTAACGCTAGAATACAATTTGATTCCGTAATTTTGAATTTTCCCCTGCATAATCCCATGAATATAGTATTTTAAATCCAGAGTAATGATTCCACCGGATACCGTACCACTGATAAAATATGAGGTTTCCGTTTGATATGAATCTTCAATCAATTCTTGATAAGAAAAAGTCAGTGGATTGCTTTCTAGCGGATAACCAATTACTTTGAATCCATCGAGTGAATCACCTTCTTCAACTTCAAAAGTAAAATCTGCTTTCCGAAAGGTAGTATTTGTGGGAAAATCGAGTGAATCTATATCAAGTTTCACCAAAGATTTAAAGCCATTCGCTCTACCAATTGTGAGATTTGTAGAATCGGAATCCACGACTCCAGGTGCTTGGGTAAAAGATAAATCAGCAACGGTAAGAAACGATGTAGAAATTGTATCGGTTGTTGTAACGCCTAATGTATCTGTTGAAGTGTACTGATAATTTAGATGATATCTGGGAGATAAAGTAGTACCACCCTCCCTACTTTCAAATCCGATACGAGAATCCAATGAATCTACAGCTGTAATCATGAAAGTATAATTTGCCAGCATTGTATCTGCAAAAGCGAGAATTACAGATGAATCTATGGGAAAATATAAGTAAGGAGGCGCTTGATTATCAGATACAGTGTCCTCTGATTCTTGCACCAAAGTTGTCTGTGCAATTTGTACTGATATAGCAGATAATTCCGTAAAGGATGGATTAAGATAATGACTTTCATATTCACTAAAAATCGAATCAACTGTATTTGGGAAATAGGACAACTGAAACGTAGAAGTAATATCTATAGAGTCTGCAGCATACCATAATTGGAAAAATGTACTATCTACAACATAATTAGAATCATCCAATTCATGCATAGCTAAAGTTCTACTTATATTTTCGTTTGAAAGTTTAATTAAAATATATTGATTGGAAAACCCGTTTCCATCACCTAGATACAAAGTTGAGAGGGTTCCCATTTCTGGTGGCGATTGGAATGTAGTAGATTGAAATGAATGAACTGTAAGCGTATCAAGTTTTAAATCGGTGTCGCTTAAATCGTAAGGAATTGATTCTTCAATGCAACCGGCAAGTACACATAAAATTGCGATGAGGCTTAATTGTCGTTTTGTCGACATTAATTTAGGAGTGATTTTGGATGAGGTCATGGATTTCGAGAATACTAACTCGAAATCAGGAAAAAAGTTTCTGAAGTACAGTATTTACGGAACCAGCAATTTTATTATAATCAGGATTTTCTACATCCGATCCCTTGATTAACGATACTTTTTTCTTCGATTTCTTAAAGGCATCAAGTTTCATTATTTTACCGGAAAGTTTCTTTTTATCATCATCGAGAACAATTACAGCATCTGCACATTCTGCTGCAATTTCGAAAGCATTAATTTTTTTCCTTTTTCCAAACAACTTGTCAAAATCAAGCCCAGATTTTCGATACGATTCAACGTCAAATTTGGAATATTCATCCAAGGAGTGAACCAGAACTACGGTTTTGATATCTTTGTAGAATTTATCTTGCGCATATAATTGTTTGTAAACAGCAGGTATTACTGATGCTTGCCAATCATTACAAATCAATATATCTGGTTTCCAAAATAAATGCGGTAATGTTGCTAAGGTCGCATTCGCATAAAAAGTATAACGATCAGAATTATCAGCAAGAACTCTTCCATTTTTTGATTTGTAAATAAGATCCGTTAATGGTTGAAACCAATCCTCGTGTTCTAAGAAATATACTTGGACGCGAGTTTTTGGAATAAAAGCACTCTTTGCAGATGCTAATTGGTCTTGACCATCAAAAGAAAATGGGATTTCACGAAGGCGAATTACTTCACGTAAAATGTATTTCCTTTGGCTGACATAACCATATTTTGGCAACATAGTACGAATATCATGGCCCATTGTTTGTAGTGCAAGTGGTACTTTCGCCGAAAACTCTGCGAGCGGGTATGTATTAGCAAACGGAGTTATTTCCGTCGTGATATAAAACAGTTTCAACGACACGTTAATTTACACTCAACTGACGGATCGCATCTTTGGCTTTGGGGTAAAATTCACTTCCGGGGAAATATTCCAAGAGTCGTTTATACTCTTCTCTCGCCTTATCAATATTACCCATACTCAGGTAGGCATGCCCTAACTTCAGCTGAGCATCATCGTTTTTATCGGTTCCGGGATAAGTGAACACTTTTTCCAGCTCAATAATAGCGCGTTTATAATTTTTTTGGGTATAATAACATTCAGCCAGCCAATATTGACTATTATCAGCCAATGGATTATTTGGACTCCCAAGTACCAATTCTGAAAATCCCTTTATAGCGGTGGTATAATCCCCGTTTTGATAATGACTCAGTGCTTCGATATATTGTTTCTTATAAGTTGTGGATGTAAACGAGGAAATTGATGGAGACCCTTCAACCGATTCATTTTTCAATGAATACATTTCAGTAAAACTGTTTGCCATAGTGATAATTTTATTTTCAATCATAACCAACTGAGAAAGAATTTGGAAATTTGTACTGTCAGAATAGGCGGCTTTATCTTCCAATAATCTAATTTTGTTTTGAAGGGTATTTATTCGGTTGATCAACATAATCGCTACCGAATCCGTTTGCTGTTTTGCAGCCAAAGTTGCTTGCAGCGCATTTTTCAAATCTGGCAATAAAATCTGAATTTCTGTTTCAAGAGATTTTATTTTAGCATCTTGTTTAGAAATCTTAGCATTCAACGATTTAATCTGTTTTGTCACACTACTTTGTGCAGAAATCGTTGAACACATAAGGATCACTAAAAGAGACACAATTCCCATTCGTTTTATCAATCGAAAACTCAAACTATTTATTATTGTTAATATACTCGGATTATTGAATCCGGAATTTAACTTTGACAAATTCGATCTTCCAATCCTTTTAATACTTAACCCATTCTGTTAACAGCAAGGTTCATACTTAGGCCCGTCATCATAAAAGCTGCCATTAAGAATGACCCTCCATAGGATATAAACGGGAGCGGAAGTCCCTTGACTGGAATTAAACCAACAGTCATCGCACAGTTCACAAATACATGCGCAAGAAAAATAGATGCAAATCCAATTAGTACGAGGCTAGAAAATCTATCATTGGATTCAAAAGCAGAGCGTGTAATTCGATAAATAAAAAAGGTAAAAACAATTAACATAATCAAAAGGGTAATAAAGCCTAATTCTTCGCCCATTACCGAAACGATAAAATCTGATTCCTGTACCGGAAGAAATTTAAGGTGAGTCTGGGTCCCCTGTCCCCATCCTTTTCCAAAAAATCCACCGGATCCAATCGCCATTTTACTTTGAATAATCTGATATCCTGCACCCAAAGGATCCAATTCCGGGTTTAATAAAGTTAAAACTCGTTTTTGTTGGAATGGTCTTAATAGACCCCATACCACCGGAGTAAGTAACCCTAAAAATATATTTCCAAAAAACAACCCTACGCCATGAAACACTTTCGGTTTTGAAACAAAAATGATAATTGCCATCATACCTGCCCATATGAAAAATGAAATGATATGAAATGCAGTTAAAATGCTAAAAATGGGAGCTAGAAACAGAAAAAGATGAAAAGGCCTCGCTCCGACCCAAAATAACATGGGAATCAGAGGCATCATTAAAATAGTGGCAGTGCCAAGATCCGGTTGTTTTAATATAATAATGGATGGCAATATTACTATTAGGGATGGAAATATAAGAGATCCAAAATGTTGCATTTGCAAATTTCTGTCAGAAAGGTAACGTGCCAAAGCAATAACAATAATAATTTTAGCAAATTCAGATGGTTGAATACCGACCGGAAGCCCTAAGTCAATCCAACGGTGAGTGCCAGCAATCGTATTTCCTAAAAATGGAACAAACAGTATTCCAAGTGTCAAGAAATACAATACATAAATATACTTATGTATCAATTTTCGAGAAATTATAAATGTTCCGAAAAAACCAATTAATGCAGGTATCAATATTATGGATTGTTTGAAAAAATGATTTTGCGTTAATGAAGTTCCCTGATGTAGCGAAATGCTGTATAATGTCACCAACCCCAGCCCGAAAAGAAATAAAGAAAGGCCAAATAGAGATTGTGGGGTATTGGCTAATTTTCTTGAAAGAATCATGGGGACATTTCGGCAATTTTTGTTGAAGATTGATTAAAATATGCCGCAAATATTCGCCGAGCTTTTGGGGCTGCCACCTCTCCACCGTGCCCACTGTTTTCGATCAATAGTACCAACGAAACCTGTTTCCCATGTTTATTTCCAAAACCAATAAACCATGCATGCGGTAAACCATGAGGATTCTCCGCCGTACCAGTTTTCCCTGCAAGTATCAATCCATTTATTTTGGGGTTCGCTGATTTTCCGGTACCACTCAATCCATACACCACTTTTTTCATATAAGCATTCACTTGATTCCAAATGTGACTGCTATAATGTGGGCTTGATTCAGAAAGAACTTTGTTTCCTTTTAAAAAATGTAATTTCCCGGCTTTACCTTCTGTTGCGAGATGATTGATATACGTCGCCATTTGAATTGGTGTAACCAAAATTTCTCCCTGCCCAACAGCCATGTTTAAGAGATTCCCTTTTGCCCATCCACGTCTTCCGTATCTTTTGTTCATAAATGCCCTGTCAGGAATTATGCCTTTTGATTCAGTCGGAAAATCAAATCCTAATTCTTGACCAAATCCAAACTGTCTCCATACTGTCCACAATTCTTTGAGGGAAAGGCGTTGGACAGTCTGATAAAAATAAACATTACACGATTGTTCAATGGCTTGTTCCAAATTGACAAATCCATGACCGGTTTCTTTCCAACAACGGAAAAATCGATCACCAAACTCATAAGATCCTGTACATTCTAATTTTTCAGCAGGATTCACCCTTTGATTTTTTAACAATGCGATCGTTGTCAGCATTTTGAAGGTTGAACCGGGAGGATATAATCCATTTGCAAATCGATTTAATAACGGTTTATTGGTATCATAAATAACTTGGTTCCAATCCTTTCCTGACATCGATCCACGAAATAATTCCGGTCTGTAATCAGGAACACTAACGCAAGCAATAATTTCTCCTGTTTCCGGGATGGATAAAATACCTACGCCTCGAAGATCCTTTAATTCTTGTTCTAATGTTTTCTGGATAGAAATATCAATAGTTGTAACTAGATTTTTTCCGGGAGTCGGAAGCAATTCATTCCCTTCTAATACAACACCAACTTCTCGTCCAAATGCATCCACTTGATAGAATGAAGCTCCCTTTTCTCCTCTTAAAATTGATTCAAATTGTTTTTCAAGTCCCATCCATCCTATCAAGTCACCTGCTTTGTAATCACTGTGTTTTTCTTTAATCTTAGAAGATGTATTATCTAAATCTTTCATATATCCAAGAATATGAGACGCCCGAACTTCTTGGGTATAAATCCGTTCAGGATGCTGTTTATAAAAAACGCCCGGAAGGGCTAATTTATTTTCTTCAATTCTACTAAGCTGATCAAATGATAAATCTTTTGCCAGTTTCGTAGGTAAAAATCGAGAACGGTAATATTTTTTATAATTGGATTCCAAAATGGATTCTTCCAAATTGATATCTTTGCTTATGATCGAAAATTCCAATCTCCTATTTTCCAACTCTCCCGGAATGCAATACAAAACGTAGGTTGGATAATTGTCCACTAATATGGAACCATTTCTATCTAATATGAGCCCTCTTGGTGCTTCTAACGAAACACCTCGAATACGGTTTCCATCTGCTTGTTTTCTATAAATATCATAATTCATGATCTGGATATTGAAAAACCGCGCAAGCAATAGAAGCATTAACAAAATTGTCATTCCGTTGAATATGATATATCGGTTTTTTGGGACTTGGTTATCAGTTTTCAGCATCACAAACCTTGGCAAAAGGAATCATAAATTGCAGTACAATTAAAAACCCAAGTGTATAACCGACAGAAAAAATCCAATTCAAAAAGAAAATCCCCGGGTTCGTATTAAAAGTGTATTGAAATCTTACAAAGGAAAAAATTAGAAAATGAATGAACACAATACTAACCCATCCTGCATGAAAATACATGGGAATCCAGCTACGATATCGTCCATGCAAAAACCCCGCCAAATACCCCGTAATGGAACAAGTGAGCGATGTAAGCCCAAAAAACGATCCGACGCCTGCTAAATCGACTAAAAAACCTGCAATAAAGCCTGCAATTACGCCAGCAAACCTTCCATGCGTTACACCAATATACAGGACGAGAATCATGATGAAATCCGGACGTATTGCATTAATGGACATCACTTCGGCAAAAAAGAATTGTAGCAAGAAAATGCCAATGACCCAATAGATTAATTCACTCCGGCGCATTTACAATCTTTGTAATAATAAATACATTTAATAATGAACTCAAGTCATTATGCATTTTGACACTCACGATTTTATGAAAACTTGCACGTTCGTCTTGTATGCCGATCACTTCTCCAACGGGAATTCCTTTTGGAAAGAAATCACTAAATCCGGAAGTAACCACAGAATCTCCTACACGGATAATTGCATTTTTCTGGACTTCACGAATCTCACATATGCCTGCATTCAACCATCGTAAAATTCCGGTTTGACCACTGGGGAAAATCCTCACACTAATACGAAAATTATGATCCGATAACAATTGGACTACCGAACTGCCTTCACCAACCAATACAGTTTTCCCAACAATTCCTTTGGGCGTTAATACAGGATTGTTTTCTGAAATACCATCAAGTTTTCCCACATCTACCGTTAAAGAAATCATATTTGACATTAAACCTTTATTGATCACATTTGCCGGCTGAAGAGTTATTTTACTCTCCCTCTTAAAATTTAACATTTCTCTTAAATTTCTGTTTTCTTGAGCTAAACGAAGCATCGTCTCCATTTGAAGTGTAAGCTGTAGGTTTTTTTCCCGAAGCAGGTTTGCTTCTTCTTTTAATGTCCCAACAGATCTGATCCAAGCCATTGGAGTATATAAAAAAGAAAAGACATCATTCGCTTTTGCGCGTAACACTTGGATATCTTTAGAATCGTTTGTAAAAATCAGAGTGATGGATACTAAAACCGTCAGAATCAGTGTCAGGTGGTCTTTTTGTCGAAGAATAGCGAGATAAATGAATCTCATTTAAAGTATCCTGATTAAATCATTACCCACAAAAACATTCAGACATAATTTTTTTTAAAGTGTTATAAACGATAATTATCTTCACGTTTTGGCAGTTATAAATTTTGGTTTGTAATTCTATTTGATTTATGTCGAGCCTTGGTATTTATTTTTCGGAGAACAGCAAAATCAGGTTAAATCAATACAGACTCGTATTTTTCAATATTTTCGAGAACCATTCCGGTGCCGCGAACTACAGAAAGTAATGGCTCTTCTGCACGGTTCACGGGAACGTTGGTTCTGTCTCGGATTAATTGGTCTAAGTCTTTTAGCATACTTCCGCCGCCAGTCATAATGATACCACGGTCTAAAATATCTGCCGATAATTCAGGAGGTGTTTTTTCTAAGGCTCGCTTAACTGCTTCTACAATGTCGTTTACCGTATCTTTTAATGCTTGCCGGATTTCATCAGAAGACACATCAATGGTTTTCGGAATTCCGGAAATAAAATCACGTCCCTTCACCGGAACTGTTTCAGATTGCGTACGCATCGCAGATCCCACCTGTTTCTTGATCTTCTCTGCGGTAGAATACCCAATATCGAGTTTATGTTCATCTTTAAACCATTTGATAATTGCCTCATCCATTTCATCTCCGGCAACTTTGATGGTTTCGTTTAGCACGACTCCATCCAATGCAATGACCGCAATTTCAGTTGTCCCACCGCCGATGTCCACTATAATATTTCCTACAGGTTTACTAATGTCCAACCCGATACCGACAGCAGCAGCCACCGGCTCTTCGATGAGGAATACTTCCCGCGCGTTGGCTCGTTCACCGGAATCTTTGACTGCTTTCGTTTCGACTTCGGTAACACCGGATGGAATGCAAATAACCATACGAGGACGGGCGAGGCGGTTCATGTTAATTTTTCTTACAAAACCCTGAATCATTCCGTCAGTCATATTGAAATTGGCAATCACGCCGTCGCGTAATGGGCGAATAGTTTCAATGGCCCCATGTGTTTTCCCAATCATTGCCTTCGCTTCATTTCCCACTGCAATGATCGACCCATCATTCACAGATCTTGCAACCACCGACGGCTCGTTGATCAGGACACCTTTGCCTTTAACCCAGATTAGCGTATTCGCTGTTCCAAGATCAATAGCAATGTCTCCCGAAATCCAGGAAAAAGTATTGGATAGGTGATTTAAAAAGGACATTGTCTCGTTACGTCTTCATATTGATTCAAATTCGAAGGGTAAATCTAACTCAACTTGATGAAGATGGCATTAGGAATTCATCTGCCGTTAAACGTTTTTTATTCGGAACCGAATGTATCAACATTTGGGTATAATCATGTTCAGGATACTTAAATACTTGTTTCACATTTCCGGATTCGACAATCCGCCCTTTCGTCATAATAAGGACATTATTCGCGAATGATTCTACCACATGCAAATCGTGAGTCGTAAATAATACCGCAATTGACTTCTCATTCGACAAATCCTTAATCAGGTTGAGAATTTTGGCCTGTACCGACACATCCAATGCCGAAACTATTTCATCACAAATTAACACATCAGGCTCCACTGCAAGCGACCTTGCAATGCAGACACGTTGCCGTTGTCCTCCACTCAGTTCATGCGGATATTTGGATACCGAATCCTTCGGAAGTTCTGTTTGGTCAAGTAGAGATGATAATCTTTTATCTGGGTTTAATTCATTGGGATAAAACTCAACGACTTCGTTTAGCGTTTCGGAAACGGTCATTCTCGGGTTGAGAGAACTATATGGATCTTGAAAAATAATCTGAATCTTTTTCCTTAAATGATTCATCACGGAAGGTTGGTATTCTTCAGAATTGAACTCAAAAGATCCTCCAACCTTCGGAATTAAGCCAATAATAGATTTCCCAAGAGTGGATTTTCCGGAACCTGATTCGCCCACAACCGATAGAATTTCACCCGGATTTAAATCAAAATTGATTTCAAATAAAATTTGAGTCCATCCGCCTGTACCAAATAACGTTGTAGCAGACGAAGGATAATAAGCAGAAACATTTTTAAGTGACAACACAGATGACACGAAAACTAATCCCGACCGCTCATCATGGCTTGCTTACTCAGTTTATCAGCTACTGTATTTTTTTCTCGTGGAATATGTTCGGCAGTCCAAGAATCCAATTTTTTCAAAAATCCGTGCGCAGTGGAATGCAACACTTTCATGCGATCATTTTTTACCTTATAATCACCATTAATTTGGTTTATTACAAGCTGGCTATCTGCATATATTGCTAAAGTTGTAAGTTTTAATTCAACGGCAAGTTCTATGCCTCGAATTAAGGCGGAATATTCTGCTTCGTTGTTGGTTTTATCATCTAAATATTCCGAAAATGAATAAAGTTCTTCATCATTTCGATATAACACGCCGCCAATTCCTGATGTTTTTGAATGCAAATCCGCTGCACCATCTACATATAATTTGATGATTCCTGAATCTGTCATTTTTTCGTATAGATTGTTTAATACATCTGACGATCTGACTTTTGAATCAGACAGCAGATCGCGGATGGCGTTTATTTCGTCTTTATTTAGCTTCATCGGTGGGCGAGAAAATACTGATATTTTTTATATAAATTGAGTGATAAGGAAAATCGATCCAGATTTTTTCAACTTATAAAAAAAGGCAAGCTAAAAAAAACCTTTATTAAAAATGTATAGAAAAGTCGCCACTAACAGATCATAAAACGGCGGCGCATCCGGCCAGTAGTAATTCCAAATCACGATGTAAATAAGCCAGGGTATCATCAATAAATTTGGATTTATATTTTTTTTCATACCGATAAATTTTTAACGTTTTATCCACTATCCTATAAATGGATTAGTACCACTTTGTGCGGGGCATTCTTCCCAATAATAACACCAATTGCAAAGGATCATTGGTTTTGGCGGAAAATGATCTTCATTTTTAATGTTGAATTGAATTTCATTAATCCTATTTTTTACATTTTCTACCAAAAATGTTAGTTGCTTCTGTGTTCGTGCTGACCTTATTTCTTTATCATGCTGCAAAAAATGCCAAACTAGAGTCACAGATTTCACAGAGTCTTTTTGGCTTTCAAGAGCAATCTGATACAACGCAAGCTGTCCATCTTTGTCAGCGGCATTTTGGCTAAGCGCGCGTTTCCCGGTCTTGTAATCATGGATTTCATAATTCCCATTCCCATCATGATCAATGCGGTCGGCGATACCTTTTAATATATATTTATCAGAATCATCGAGCTTAAAAATAAATTCGACTTCATTTCCTTCCACAGGCTCCTCAAAAGGTTGGTATCTACGATAAAAAGTCGCAAGACATTTTTCGCCAAGACGATAATAAAATTCCGGTGAATTTTCTGTACGGACAATGGCAACACGTGCATGCCATTTCTCTTTCCACAATTCTTTGTATTTCGCTAAAACACTGTCAAAAAATACAATTTTCCCATCCAAAACTTCATTGTAGAGATATTCAAGAGCCTCATGGGCACGTTTCCCCATAAAAGCTTCAATCCCTTCGTCATCTTTATAGATTTTGTCTATGTAGCGAAATTTGAATTGAGCCGGACATTTTTTATATGACTCAAGACTGCTATAAGAAAATCGTTTAATCAAATCGTTCATTTAAACCTCATTTGTCAGTATTTAATGCTAGACCGTAAAGTTTCTATTATAAGTAAGGAAACTAGTTTTCATGATGAAATTTTTGATTCTTTGCGTGGATAAAATTTTAATTCTAATTTATTTTAATATTGACGCATAAACGGAGTTGTTAATCTAAAATCGCCAAATCCTGTATCATCCACAAAAACAAAAGATCGGTTGATACGATAATAATGCCATGTACGCCGTGCATATCCTTTACTGGGCTGATCATAGCGTTCTACTTCATCCGGAGGACCAAACATAATGTAAATCATTCCCATATCTGTCTTCCATCCGGGCTGGAAAGATTCAAAATTTTGTTTGGCGTATGCAACTCGCATATAATACTCATCCATTAATTCATTTTTCGAAGTTTCCGGTGTTGGATCGCGGTCTGCCCAAAAAGATAAAAATAACTGTTCTCGCTCATGCCGGTTGGCATCTTTTAGCAATTTGCGTTCATCACTTTCCAAGATGTAACGCATTTGTTCCATGGCTTCATCCACATTGGTAATTGTGCGTGAAATTCCCGGTCTTTTCATCATGATGGGTTTTCTTTGACTAGCGGACTTTTTCCCTTGGGTAATTTCCCCAGCAATAAACATTTTAATGGAACTAAACTCGTCTCGCGGCACAATGATTCTCTCAGAAAATATTCCTGAGTCAGACATGTGATCGACGCTATAAGTCCAATCATCCACTTTTTTGGTTTCAGAAATTGCCGATTTGATCTTAAATGTGCCTGGGTTGACTTTCCCGGAAAAAAGAATGGTAAGCGTATTTTTTCCCACATCCAAACGAGACCCTGAAATTGGAAATTCATTTTTTCCGAATCCCCATTCACCCTCTTTTTCTTCCAGTAAAACCGGATAAAGAAGAAATACAGGTTCGCCTAATTTTATTAATTCAATGGATTCTTTTTTCACGCCAGCTTTCCGTGTATCATTATCCAGCACATTTCCTATTACGGTGTACGATCCTTTGCCGACTGTGAATTCGGTTGTTAAGTATTGAACCATTTCACGGGAAGTGGTTTCGATATAGTTGTTTACATGAATATTCTTTTGCCAAGATTTTTTGCCAACTTGAATCCCATCATTATTCACCAAACTGATTGTGGCTTCAAATGCCGCACTAAACCCATTTTCTGATTTTAAGAATTGAAGCGCTGTACTTGGCACATCTAATCGAGCAACAACCCGAACAGAATCCGCCGATTGCATTTCGGTAAACCCATTGAGCTGAAATTGATGAATCGCGCTCGATCCTTTTTTCGATCTATCAATACGCTGCGCATCCAGATTTCCATCCTGAAAACACACAACAATCATGAGTAGAATAATTTGAATTCGTAACATTAAAGGTCTTTTTTCCATCGGAACATTATTAAGCCTTCGGAAGTTCCGAGCCATAAAAGGTTCTTGTCAATATACAAATCATTTACTTGACCAATAAATGGGTAATTGTACATTCGGAAGAAATCATTATTTGTATCCACTCGAAATATTCCATTATCAGTTCCAATAAATAAATGCTGTTTTGTTCCTGCTAAACTTTTGGGAATTGATCCGCCATATTTTGACGGTTCCGATAATACCGACCATTTTTGTGTTTGCAAGTCAAGTCCGATAATACCGAAAGATGTCGCCGCCGCAAGCGTGTTGCCATAATGCGCAAGTGCCGTGAATTGGAATAAACCGATCTCCCTTTCTGCAATAGCTGAAATTTGTCCAACATTTCTAAAGTTTGTTAGAGAATTTTCTTGGGAAGAATAAACCATTAATTGGTATTCAGTTGCGATCCAAAGGTCGCCTTCTACCTCAATCAGATCATAAATAAAGACACCTTTAAGCTTGTCCCCAAGTTCAGTATTTTTCAGGCGTTTAGTTTCTTTCGAAATTCCAGAAATTCCTCTTGAAGTTGCGACCCAAACAATTTCATCTATTGCTACCATCGCCCGGACTCGTCCCATCGGGAATCCTCTTTCGGAACCATAAAATCGCCAATAATCTTTCTTTTTATTGTAAATCATTACGCCATCCATTGAGCCGAACCAAACTTCGTTATCAATTTCAAGAATTTCATATACGGGTAAATTATCCATATTTAGCGTGAGGTCAAATTCAACCGGATGAAATACATGGCGCTTTGGGAAAAATTGGGTAATTCCTTTTGACTCTTTACTCCATCGTCCGCCAATCCACAACCCATTTTTACCAAACAAAGACATAACATCTGAATTTGCAAGCCCGGATTGAATTGGCGTAAGAGCTTTCATTTGCGTACCACCAAGAAAAATCATTCCATCAGAACATCCAATCCAAATATCTTTGAATTTCCCGGTATGAGCCGTTCGAATAAATGCACGCTTTCCTTTGGGAGAAAGAAATCCATCTTGAACATAAAGCCATCCATCTAACACAGAATATGATTCTAGTATATTTGTAGGAATATCCATTGCCGAAAGTCGTCCGCTGCTCCAATCAATATCATCAATATCAGGTGAGGAAAACATCCCAAGCATAATGCCAGAAGAACGGTCTAATTTTATGAAAAGCGATCCAGAACGAACCCACAGCGATTCCTTCGATGATCCGATTTGTTCAATACGGGTATTTCGGTTTAATCCAATATCAACCAGCGAAACCCGATGCCAATCACCTTCATGATTAAAACTATACTCTAACGACTGATTGGTCGCTGCCCAAAGGATACCGGTATCTCGGTCAAAATGAATGGCAGTTATGGTATTACTTGCCAACCCTTGTGCGCGTGTAATCGGTTCTTCAAATCGTTTTCCATAGTTTTGATAACGAAGAATTCCACCATTTTCTGTTCCGAAATAGACATACGTAAATCCTTCAGAAATAGATGTGATATCACCATTTTGGCGATATTGAACCCAATCCATCGTCCCAAACCGTGGATTGGGCTGAGCGGTTATATTTGAAAATCCCCCGAATAAAACTGAGGTATAAATAAAGATGCGGGAAAAATTAATCAGAATTGTGGTGAGTATAAATGTCTGACAACATAGCTTCAGTAATAGGAACAACCCCAATTTCCTCACACACTCTTCCGGCAGCTAAATTGGCAATATTCGCAGATTCTTCCGGAGTGGCACCGGATACGTCTGCAAGTGTAAAAACCGAAATAACTGTATCGCCTGCACCCGAAACATCATGCACTTTGCGAGCTTGGGTCGGGATGGTTTGCATTCCATCTTTTGTAAAGAGAGTGGAACCTTTTTCGCTACGCGTTACCATCACAATGTCAGCGTCCAATTTTTCTCGAAGATTTTGCCCATACGTCTCAAATTGGTTTGGCGAATAACCGGCGGATAACGCAGATTCAAACTCATTGAGATTTGGCTTGAAATACCGCACATGTCTGAAATTGAGAAAATTGTCCTTTTTGGGATCAACATAAATTGGGATTTTAGCTTTCCCCAAACTTTCAAGAATACGTTTCAATGAATCGTGACCAAAAAATCCCTTATTATAATCCTGAAGAATAACTCCATCTAAACCTGACAAGTGAGATTCGACAGCTTCTACAACCGAATTTTCTACCTCATCGCTGAGGACCCATGTCACTTCTCTATCGGTGCGAACCACTTGGTGTCCTTGAGAAATGACCCGAGCTTTAACAGTTGTAGGGCGGTCAGCATCTCGGACAATTCCATCTGTATTAATTCCAGTATCCGATAATAAATCTTTAAGCACCAACCCTTCAGAATCTTCTCCAACAACGCCCACTACCGAAACATCAACACCCAACGAAGCAAGGTTCAATGCTACATTGGCTGCCCCTCCCGGATTATTTTCTACAGAAGTTACATGGACAATGGGAACCGGCGCTTCGGGAGAAATCCTTTCTGAAGTTCCCCACATGTATGTATCCATCATCAAATCGCCAACCACAAGAATTTTCTTGCTAGAAAATTGACCGGTTATTTCTACAAAGCGTTTCTGTTTCATTTTTATATTTATTCTTCTGAAATGGGTGTTTCTTGAGGAAGAATCAAAGAAAGAACTATATATAGAATGATGCCGATTCCTGCGCTTAATAATGTACCAAAAACCCACAAGAAACGAATTAAAGTTGGGTCAATCACCAATGTTTCACCTATTCCTCCGCATACACCTGCAATTTGCTTATTGTCTAAAGAGAGATGAAGTGGGTAAGTGGACTTAACATCAAAAATCCCAGATAAATCGCTTTTCTTGGTTACAATCATGTAAATGCCCAATGCTATTACAAACAGGCCAAGAAAAATATTCAATCCTGAACTCCAGAATTTACTCCATGCCAGACCAACAATATCACTGTGCTGAATCAATAACACGATTCCTAACACGATGAGCAATAATCCCCAAATAGGTTGTAATTGATGATCTTTTTTGGTGGGAGGCGTTTCACCTTTGACCTCAAATTCTTGAGGAAGGATGAATAAAGCAACGATGTAAGCAAGAATTCCTGATCCGCCGAACAATGTAACCAGTATCCAAATAATCCTTACTAACGCAGGATCTACTTTGAAATATTCCGCAAGTCCTCCACACACACCGGCAAGCACGCGATCTGTCTGAGATCTATATATTTTTTTGATAGGATTCATTGATTGATTTTATCTTCAAACTACCTGAGTTTAATTCTCATTGCTGATATTCAAAACATGAACTTTTATCATCTTCGATTTGATTTTTTGTAGGGTTTTCCACGCTGTTGCTTCTTTGTTCCAGATCGGATTTTAGAAACATGACCTTTATCAAGATAAATCATAACCGAAACAAATTGACGTAAAAAATGATCAGATTGGGATGCAAGAATAATGGTTGTCCCCAAATTCTGACCCATATTTTTGATATTTTTCCTATAATCAGATTCCTGTTCCGTTGTCATATAAATACCATAGTCATCCATAATTAGCACTCTTGGATCGCTTTCAACCGCCAATATGGAGGCCAAAACTGCCCGCTCGCCGTGGGTCATGTTTCCCAATCTAGTTGTCCAAAGTTGCCCAAATCTACTTTTTAAGAAATGCTTTTTGTGAATTTCATTTACCTTTTCTGGGAATGTATTTCGGACGATAGATTCTCCGGTACCATTTCCATTCAGACGGTTCCCCCCGACGATTTTAATATCAGGGTTTTGAATCGGTTTCCCCAACCAATTGGATTGAAACGGTTTATTATCGTACAATACGGTTCCGGCTGAAGGTTTCTCTATTCCGGATATTACATTCAGGAAGGATGATTTGCCACTACCGGCAGGTCCTGCAAGTCCATAAATAATCCCTTTATGAAATTCCAGCTTTTTTATATTGAGGATTTTTCTTCCTCCGCGTTCTAAAGACAAACCTTCTGCCTGTAAAATAAGCGATGCTCTTTGGTTCATACTTTACTCCATTCAGATTGTAAAGCTCAGAACCGGGATAAAGTTAATTTTGTGCTTCTAGGTACTTTTCTGTGTCAATGGCAGCCATACAACCTAATCCGGCTGCTGTAATTGCCTGCCGGTAAACATGATCTGTTACGTCACCGCAAGCGAAAACACCTTTTACCGATGTAGCAGTGGACCCATTCTGGGTCACAATGTATCCAACATCGTCTAAATCGACCTGTCCTTTGAATACACCGGAATTTGGATTATGCCCAATTGCCATAAAAATTCCATCACAAGATTCTTCTCTAGTGTCGCTCGTATTTGTGTCTTCAAGCGTCAGACCTGTTACACCGGTTTCTTCAGTACCATGGATTTCCTTAATGGTTGAATTCCATGCAACCTTAATCTTGGGATTATTGAGAGCCCGCTCCTGCATAATTTTCGAGGCACGGAGTTCATCCCTTCGATGAACAATAATGACTTCGGACGCAAATTTGGTTAAAAATATAGCTTCTTCCATAGCAGAGTCTCCTCCTCCAACCATGTATACTTTTTTATCTTTATAAAAGAAGCCATCACAGGTTGCACAGGCAGATACCCCATGCCCCATGAGTTTTGTTTCCGATTCAAGTCCCAGCAATTTCGCAGAGGCTCCTGTGGCAATAATAACAGAATTGGATGCGTATTCTTCTTCTCCAACCCATACTTTAAATGGGTGGGATGAAAAGTCCACTTTAGTTACCGATTTAAAATAACATTCAGATCCAAATCGTTTGGCTTGATCACGGAATAAATCCATAAGATCCGGCCCCATTATGCCATCCGGGAACCCCGGATAATTTTCCACATCAGTGGTGATGGTTAACTGACCACCCGGCTGGTTTCCCTCAAATACAAGAGGATTCAGATTTGCCCGCGCGGCATAAATAGCTGCTGTAAGCCCCGCAGGTCCTGAACCAATGATAATAACTTCCCGATTCATTGCTTATGTTAAATCAGATAGACTGATCTAACAGTTGTGTGATATTAGTTTTTGGAACAGCTCCAATGACCTGGTTGGCAACTTTTCCATCTTTGAAAATGAGCAGTGTTGGGATACTTCTCACCCCGAACTGCAGTGATAATTCCTGATTTTCGTCAACGTTTACTTTTCCAACTTTGACTTTACCTTCATATTCAGTGGCAATTTCTTCAACAACCGGTGCAATTGCCTTACAAGGACCGCACCATTCTGCCCAGAAATCAACCAATACAGGAACCTCTGATTGTACTACTTCTACATCAAAATTATCTTTTTTTAATTCAGCAACATTGTCTGCCATAGTTCTTTCTCCAATTTGAGTTAAAAATAAGGAATCGAGTTTACATGAAATCTAAACACTGTAAAACATCAAAATTCAATTTTGTCTATATGGACAAAATTTTAAGCTCTTGCCCACCGCCAAATTTCTTTTAATGATATTTTTTTTCCGTACATTAAAACGGTTGTATGGAAGATTTTTCCAGCAAGCCGGATCGTCAGATAAATACATACAATCAGAAGACTTAAGGTAGATATAATTTCAAAGGTTGTTGCTTCGCCTGTTGTTACTCTCAGAATCATCATAAAGGGTGTTATTGGCGGAATGAAGGATAATATCTTGGTAATCGGCGCTCCGGGATTATTAATGAAATAAATTGCGCCTATCATAGGAACCATCGCCACAATGGATATTAATCCCATAGACTGCTGCGCTTCCTGCTCGGAATCGAACAAAGTTCCCATCGTTGCATAAATTGCGGCGTAAAAGAAAAATCCCGCAAGAAAAAATGCGATAATAATTGGCAGAGTATCATACGGAAGATTTGGAAGTTCAAAATAAGTTCCCATCCCCGCGCCAACTGCAATATAAAATGTGACTTGCGTCACTGCTAATAAACAAAGTCCCAAAATTTTTCCTGCCATCAATTGCCGCGGTGTAACAGTGGACAATAGGATTTCCATCATTCTACTTGTGCGTTCTTCAATGACACTACGAAGCAATAATTGACCATTTATAAAAATAACCATGGTGAGTAAAAACATAAAAAAGAATGGTATGAGAAATCCTGTTATTTTATCCCCTTTTTCTATGCCTCCATCTTCATCAACTTCAAAAAGATCTAGATGAACCCTCCGACTCAATTCATTTACTAAACTGGGATTGATATTTTCATCAATCATCCGTTGGGTTACAACCGTTCTGCTGAGGGTTCCACGAATACCGGATTGGATTTTCATATTGCTCAGGTTTCGGGCATAAAAGGTCGGCACTTCGTCAAGCATAATTCCCTCAGGGATCACTATAAAAGCAGAAATTTCTTCATCCAGCAAAGCAGCTAATGCATCCGTTTCTTGTTGAAACTGAGTCGGATTAAACATGGATGATCCGTCTTCCAATTTTATTTCTGTTTCAAGCCGATCCAGATAATCACCGCCGATGCCTGAATAATCGACAATGCCGATATGATAGGATTCCGTGCCTTCCTTGTCTGCAAGATAGCCGCTTAAAAACCCAGATCCTACCATGAGAATCGGGAATAAAATCGTTGTTAAAATAAAGATCTTCGACCGTACCCTTATCATGTATTCCCAAGCTATTATTTGAAAAACTTTATTCATGAGGAAGCTCTGACTTCTTCTATGAAAATTTGTTCTAAACTAGGTTTGTCTATTTGAAATGATTCAATATCTACCTTTGGATTTAGCCATTTTAAGAATTCCCGTGGAGGTTTTTTTAAAACACCTTTAAGCGAGGCACCAATCACTTTTGGATCATCCATAAAGTCAGATAATCCAGCCCCGTTCAAATCACCTCTAAATTGAACTTCTACGGCATCTTTCGAATGTTTTGTTCGTACATCCTCGAGCGATCCATTAATTAACACTTTCCCTCGATTGATTAGACAAATATTAGTACATAACCGTTCCACCTGTTCCATTTGATGTGTTGAAAAAATAAATGTTACACCTTCCTGTTTCTGTTCTTCAATAATATCCTTAAGTAGTAACTGGTTTAAAGGATCCAATCCTGTAAACGGTTCATCTAAAATTACAAATTTTGGCTTCTGAATTAATGCCATTATAAATTGGACTTTCTGCTGATTCCCTTTTGATAATTCCTGAATTTTTCGATGTGTATTTTGAGCTAAATCAAACCGTTTCAGCCACGCCATGGTATCTTGTTTTAATTGGTCTTTCGGAACACCTTTTAAGCTTCCTAAATACATGAGTGTTTCTAAAAGTTTTTGGTTTGGATACAAGCCTCGCTCCTCAGGGAGATAGCCCAATAATTTTCTGGAAACTTCTAACATGGGCGTTCCATCTAAATGAATGGTACCTGAGTCTGGCTCAATAATGCTCATTAACATTCGGATAATGGTTGTCTTCCCAGCACCGTTCGGACCAAGCAAACCAAAAATATCGCCAGTCTCAACGGAAAAACTGACATGATCCACAGCTGTTACTTTGTCGTATTGTTTATGGATGTTTTGTATTTTAATCATTCAATTTCGTTCCGAATAGGTTTTCCATCTACTTTTTCAGGAAATGGGATGTTTAGAATTCGTGCAATAGTTGGCGCAATGTTGACGGAAATTTGTCGTTTATCATATTCTTCTGACTGAAAAGATTGCGATGAAAATACCAAAGGCACGTGCGTATCATATTCATACGGCGTTCCGTGCGTTGTTCCGATTTCTTTCCAGAGAAGATAGTGCTCTTTTTCCAGAATCATCAAATCAGGACTTAATTCAGGATGAATCATATTCCGAAACATCCTTTGCTCTGATTCTGAGAGTCCGCTGGATTCAAGCGCACGTAAATCAACAACACCACGGATACCTTCAATATCCTTAAATGCGTTTCTGAAGATTTCAACAACAATGTTTCTATCTATGCCAAGATTATCCAGATCGTTCTGAAAAAAATACACTGTCTGCCCATAAATATGTAAAAAATCAAATGGACCGTATTTTTTCCGAATCTCTTCCTTTGCATTGTCAATACCAGCAAGAATCGTAGATCTGTTGATGCGTCCAGCTTCAATTCCGCTTAAAGAAGCATATTCAGGAATGGTTGCAGCACCGTGGTCAGAAGTCAACACAAATAAGATATTTTCTAATCCAACTTTCATATCTAAAACCGATATAAAACGGCCAAGATATTTATCAAGTTTAAGAAACACATCTGCTATTTCTTGAGAATAAGGCCCATAATCATGACCCATATAATCTGGAGATGAGAGTCCAATAGCCAACAAATCCACTACCGAATCCTGACCTAAATCCTCATGTTCAAAAATCGTCAGTGCTAAATCTAAAGTTGTTCTCCCAAACCAGGGGCGTCCCGGCATATCAATAAATAATTTTTCTGTTGAAATATCATCATCAAACCCTATTGGAAACACTGGAGAATAAGGCTCGGAATGATACGAATCCAATTCCCCTTCAAAAAAATCCAGGCGTGCAATATCTAAATACACAGACGGTTCCAATTCGCGAATCCAGACAGAATCTTTATACGTTTCCAAATGAAGTTTTCTATTAAATTTCCGAAGCCAAGTTGGAATTCGATTCGCATAGTAGGATGTTGTTATAAATTGACCTTTGCTGTTGTACCATGTTGCTAAATCGGGGTTTTTCCCACCTAGAAAAATGGCAGCTCTATCCTTTCCTCCAATAGAAAATACCTTTGTTTTAGGATTGGCATCTTTCATCCAATCACCGAGTGCAGTTGCGTTTACCAATCTATAAGATCTTGGTTTCCCTTCATAAGCGATTGGTTTTGCTTCAAGATCTTCAACACAGTTCACCCGTTTTTCCCGAATTCGATCGTACCAGCGATTCCCGATAATTCCACCCGTTCCCGGATGCATTCCTGATCCGAGAGTGAAATAGCCGGTACCTGTTACCGTGTATGCGTGATCATGGTGCGTATTTGAATATAAATGTCCATGATCCAGCAACCAGCGAAATCCCCCGGTAAAATATGGATTGAGCCTTTCCAAAATATGATATGGAAATTGATCAATCGCAATATACACCACTAGACGAGGATTTGGATTTGCAACTCCTACAGTAAAAACAATGGCCGCCATCGGAAGCCATTTTCTAAATATCATACTATAATCCTTAAAAATCTTCTTTTCCCCACTTTAATAACCACTGATTTCTCGGGTTTCAAACTGTCTTGGATATCCGCAATGGGGATGCCGTCTATTTTAACTGCATTTTGATTAATCATTCGGCGCGCTTCTCCTTTGCTCGTAACCAATTCGGCATTAAAAATAATTTCAACGACTTTTTCTTCCTTTTTCAATTTGTATTCATCAATATTGTCCGGTGCAACTTTTCTGACAACAACTTTGTCAAAATGCTGTTCAGCTTTTTCAGCAGCTTCTTCAGAGTAATATAATGCTACAATTCGTCGGGCTAAATCTCGCTTTATGTCTCGAGGATTTTGGGAAATATCGTTTAATTTTTCTTTTACGTCACTTACCACTTCGATGGACGCATCGGCGGCAAGTATGAAATATTTTTCAATTAAATTATCAGGAATTGACATCGTTTTTCCGTACATATTTTCAGCCGAATCGGTTAATGCAATGTGATTCCCATAAGATTTTGACATTTTTTCTACTCCATCTGTTCCTTCGAGCAATGGAGTCGTAATAATAACTTGCGCTTTTTGTCCGTGCCTTTCTTGGAGGTCTCGCCCAACCAACAAGTTAAATGTCTGATCAGTTCCACCGAGTTCTACATCTGCTTCCAAATGAACCGAATCCATTCCTTGCGCCAGCGGATACAAAAATTCATGGATTGAAATGGGTGTTTTTGAGTCAAATCGTTTCGTGAAATCATCACGCTCAAGCATCCGCGCGACAGTGTATTTACTAGCAACATCAATCACATCACTAAAATTCATTGCATTAAGCCATTCTGAATTATATACAATGTTAATCTTGGTTATATCAAGTATAACCTTAGCTTGATCAACAAATGATTTTGCGTTGGATTTTGCTTCTTGCAATGTGAGCTGTGGACGAGTTTTATTCCTACCGGAAGGATCGCCGATCATGGCGGTAAAATCGCCAATTACTAGAATTGCGTCATGCCCAAGATCTTGAAAATGTCTAAGTTTTCGTAATACTACTCCATGACCAATATGTAAATCCGGTCGACTTGGATCGCATCCGAGTTTTATTATTAATGGACGATTTTCTTTAAGTTTAGAAACCAATTCCTTTTCGGGAATAATGTCTTCAACTCCGTGTTGAATGATTGCTAACTGTTCTTTAATTGGTAAAAATGTCATTTGTATTGTTCCTTGATTTCTTTATCAGTTTCACGACGGATATCTAATTCTTTTTTTGCTGCCTTTTTGTCGTAATGTTTTTTTCCTTTTGCTAACCCAATTTGCACTTTTGCCCATCCCCGAGAATTAAAATACATTTTCAGTGGAACGGCAGTCCTGCCTTTGATATCCAATTGTTTTTGAATGCTATTAATTTCCTTAGCATGTAATAAAAGTTTTCGACTTCGAATAGGATCATGAGAAACATACCCTTGATGGGAATACGGACTGAAATGCGCACCCACAAGAAAGACCTCACCCCTACGAATGTGAATGTACGATTCCTGAAGGTTTGCACGTCCTTCTCTCAAGCTTTTCACTTCGGTACCAAGTAATTCGACTCCGGCATCAAATGTTTCAAGAATATGATATTCGTGACGTGCTTTCCTATTTGTAACAACAATGTTTGTTTCCATAATCAAAAATAATGATCGAAAAATTAGCCTTAAACTAAAGGTCGGTACAAGTTTATTCCTTGAAATCTGTGGAGCGTTACAACTAAAATCCGCAATGTAAAATTTGCCCGGGTGGTGAAATTGGTAGACACGCACGGTTCAGGTCCGTGTGCTCTAACAGGCATGCTGGTTCGAGTCCAGTCTCGGGCACTTTTTAATAAAATGAATATTCTATTACTAGAATCCTATTTTACCGGTTCACATAAACAATGGGCTGAAGGATACGCAAAAAATAGTCGGCATGATGTCCGGATAATTTGTTTAAAAGGACAATTTTGGAAATGGCGAATGCACGGAGGTGCTGTCACTTTAGCACGAGAATTCAACAACATGAATTGGCGTCCGGATATAATTCTTGCGACAGATATGTTGGATTTGACCACATTCCTTTCCCTCACAAAAAATAATTCTCATGGAATTCGCACAGCTATGTATTTCCATGAAAACCAAATTTCGTATCCGTGGTCATCTACAGATCGGGATATTCTAAATAAGCGTGATACCCATTATGGATTTATCAATTATACTTCTGCACTCGCTGCGGATACTGTTTTTTTTAATTCTGAATTCCACATGGATTCTTTCCTCAAAGCACTTCCACCTTTCCTTCGCCAATTCCCTGATCATCAAGAATTGGAATCAGTAGATTTTATTCGCGATAAAAGCCAATTGCTCTACTTAGGGTTGGATTTACAAAAATTTGATGCACAAAAAATAAATCACGAGAAAACTCCGATTATCCTTTGGAATCACCGCTGGGAATATGATAAAAACCCGGACACTTTTTTCTCGGTTTTAAAAAAAGTGAACAAAAGCGGAATTGATTTTAAACTGGCTGTTTTAGGCGAGAATTTTAGTCAATTTCCTGAAACTTTTTCTGAAGCAGAAAAAACGTTTCAACAACACATTGTACAATGGGGTTATTCTGCTTCCTTTCCCGATTATGCTCAATGGCTCTGGAAGGCAGATATTATCCCCGTTACATCCAATCAAGAATTTTTTGGGGGAAGCGTGATGGAGGCTATGTATTGCAATACGTGGCCAATTTTACCCAATAGACTGACGTATCCGGAATTACTTCCACCTGATCTGCATCATGGACATTTATATGAGAATGAAAATGATTTATGTGAGAAAATAATAGATGCGATTCAAAATATCAAACAGGTCAGATCTACCTATTTTCACAAAATCGCAAAACCTTTTGATTGGGAAAGCATGGCGCCCAAATACGACGACGCCATGGAAAATATATGAGTTTTAAGTATAAAGTTTTGGAATCTAAAGCGTCAACGAAAAAGCATTCACTAAAATCCCTGGGCAAATGGTTCCACCAATTTCTCTTCCGTTATATGTTTCAATTTCTGGAATTATTTTTACTTCATCCCCAACTGCTTCCAATTCCGTCCCAAAATACCGATAAATTGTGTCGTCAAAACGCATAGTCTCTATGGGTGCAACCAATTCACCATTTTCTACTTTAAAACACGCATAACGCGTCAATCCGGTTACACGTCCGCCGGCATTATCGCTCCAATTTAAATAATGGATATTTGATAAAAATAAGCCGTCCCCGATGGCATCAACCACCGAATCTGAATTTAAATCCCCGGTATTCATTTTAGGAGCTCGCAGATATTCACCTGATTCAGCAAAATTTGATACTACACCAAATTCAGAAGCCGTTCGTGAACTCACCAACCCATTGATTAATTCCCCATTTTTAATCAGAGGCAAATTGGGGTTAGCAATTTCTCCAAGATTATTGAATTTTGGTACAAGTCCAGAAGTAAAATCTTCGTCCAATGAAAAATGTGGTGAAAGTTTAACACCATCATAACGCATTTTTCCAAAACTGCTCGACCGACGTTGAATTGCACCTTCGCTGATTCCGTACCAAGAAAACATCCCCAAAAAATCAGAAACGGCTTCCGGTTCAAACCAGGTTCTATAATCCCCGGGGGTTACTTTAACCGGTTTCCGATCCATTAATGTGAGTTTGCGTACACTATTCGCTATATTTTTTTCGTACTCATCTTGGTTCCAATCCTGTCCTGAAAAAGTTCCTTTGACCATTTGGTGATTTGGGGTAACTAACGAATAATCTAAGGAAAATGAATCCGTTTCAAACCAATGAAATTGTCCAAGCGAATTGGCATTACCGCGATAAATTTTTCCACTCGCCCAAATACCAACTAGATCAGCATCGGCCATTGCAGGTATTAAAGCACCAACTGCATCGTCGATGTGCAATCCATTCGCAGTTTGAATTTCATCACTCGAAGGCGACCCTTTCGGAATTACGATAAAAGGATCTTCGGGCAGTTGGACGATTTCCTCCCTCAAATTACCTAATATTTCCAAAGATTGGGCTTCGTCAAATTCTGAGTGGCCAGACAAAGTGATTCCTCCTGAAACGGTTCGCCCATTATGAATCATTTTCAGCCCTAAATCAAAATCATGAACAAGACCAGTTTGGCGAATTTTTGCTTTGCTGAGTCGAATGAACTGACTGTTCTCTCCACTCAAAGAAACGGACAAAATTTCGCCTTCTTTCAGGGAATCAAATAACGTACTTGAAATCGATTTAAATAATTGCTTCATGATTAAGCACCTCCAAAAACTTGAATATTCTCAAATAAACATAAAGGTGAGGCATGCCCCACCCGAATGATTTGACTCGGCTCCCCTTTGCCACAATTCGGCGTCCCATAAATGCCAAATGTGTCCTTATTTCCTACCATTTTTAAACTATTCCAAAAAGGATTGCTGATACCACGGTAATTTGGGTTTTTAATCGTTTTTGTCAATTTCCCGTTCTCAATCAATTTGCCATATTCACATCCAAATTGAAATTTGTTTCTATAATCATCAATAGACCAAGATCGATTACTTTCCATGTAAACACCTTTTTCAACAGAAGCGATAATTTCATCTCGAGTGGCATCGCCAGGTTCTAGATTCAAATTTGCCATTCGATCAATGGGGGAACGATTCCAATTGCTGGCTCTAAAATTAGCGACCCCTTTTATACCCGAGCGAATTTGACTTTCCATGCCACCTAACCCACGCAATAATGTTCCATCTTTAATGATAAACTCACGTTCCGCCTTCAATCCGCCATCGTCAAACCCATACGATGCAAACTCGCCAGATACGGTAGGATCAAAGGTTATATTCATGAGATTTGACCCATATTGCAAGTTTCCGAAATCTTCTAACTTCACAAAGCTCCATCCTGCGAAATTCCGTTCATCTCCAAGAATTCGATCAATTTCGAGCGCGTGCCCAACACTTTCATGAATTTGTAACATCATTTGGTCGGGTGCCAAAATAATATCCATCTCACCTGTTGGACATT
Source organism: Candidatus Neomarinimicrobiota bacterium (assembly GCA_018651745.1). Taxonomy (NCBI): domain Bacteria; kingdom Pseudomonadati; phylum Fidelibacterota; species Fidelibacterota bacterium. The sequence goes on from JABIDL010000019.1 coordinate 31,396, forward strand.
CTACTGCATCCAATAATTCGATGGCTTCTTCGCCGATTTGAACCGCCCGACTGACTAAATCAAGGGAATCAAAATATTCAAACCCAATTTGTTTACAATTTCCACGCATCCCACCAAAAGTTCGTGTTTGCTGATTGGTTCCCTCTGAAGCTGTGGCTGACATATCGGTCTCAAGCAAAAGGAAATTTTGCGTAATATCACTCCCATTTGTGCTTACAAATTTGAAATGTGTTTCTATCACCTGAACCAGCGAACTTGCACTAACAATTTTATCCGATACTTTTAAAGCTGAATTCATATTGAGAAGCATTTCATTTAGTTGCCCAGGCGATATAGCATCGCTATTTTTTGCGAACGGCGATTGATATTTTCCTTGATATGCCGGACGAACTTCTTCTGTAAAAGAAACCAAACCGAATTTCGATGCCAATTTTGCTTGTGTGTAAGCATTTTTAGCAGCGTCTGAAATGCCTTCGGCGGTAATATCTGAAGTTCCATAATAACCGAATTGTCCCTCAATCAAAACTTCAACCATTACGCCATGTGTTGCATACGATCCATTTGCAACAGGAACGCCATCACGGATCATTCGTGGAGTTACTTTTTCGTAAACCTCACGTAGTCCGATCCAATCAGCCGAAACTTGGACCTCGTTTAATAATTGGTTTAAATCAATTTCTTTTCTAGTCATTTTTCCGCTTTCTCATTAATTAAATAATTTTGGGTTGTTCTTTAAGGCATATGTCACTTTCACAAATGCATCTATAATATCTTGGGTATCTTTTTCTGACCCTAATAGATGATGCTGCTTTAGCCAAACCGCTTGCTCATCTGCAATCATTTCGGTAACAGGCATCGTTAACGATTTGTAATCTTTATCTTTAAGCCAAGGATATTCATCAGAATTTGTAATAAATAATTTTTCTCGATACAACGGTGAATATCCCATATAGGTATAGACGCCTTCTGCCTGCATTGCTTTGAAAAAAGTCTCTCTCGAAATGTTATTAAAAGCAGATGTATCGTATTTGGTAATATAAAGATGGTGCGCTTGGCGAGTTGTCCCAGAATACGATTCCACAGGAGTAATGCCATCTATTTGTTTCAAAGCTTCATCTAGCTTAGTCTTATTTCGGTCTCGGATTTCCATATCATTATGAATGGATTTAAGCTGCGGAAAAAGCATACTTGCCGCCATTGCATTCAGTCGGAAATTTCCGCCAAGATGAGAATGTTCGTACCATTCACCACCTTTGACCCGACCGCAATTATGGTAGGAAAAACACGCATCCATAAATTGATCGTCATTAGAAATGATAGCGCCACCTTCGCCGGAAGTCATATTTTTTGAGGTCTGAAAACTAAAAATTCCTCCCAAACCCAAAGCACCTACTTTTTTTCTATTCCATTCTGCACCATGCGCTTGTGCTGCGTCTTCGATAATTGGAATTCCATGTTTTTTCCCAATAGCAAGAATCGAATCCATATCAGCAGGATTTCCTGCAATATGGACCGGCATAATCGCTTTGGTTTTATCCGTAATTGCTTCCTCAACTTTATCCGGATCCATATTGAATGTTTTGGGATCTATGTCAGCGAAAACAGGCACAGCATTTGCCATGAGCACTGCTGACGCAGTTGCAATGAAAGTGTAAGGCGGAATAATGACCTCGTCGCCTGCTTTAACACCGGCCGCTTTAAGCGAAACCCAAAGTGCTGTTGTGCCGGAACTTGTGCTTATACAATATTTGGCATCCTGAAATTCTGCAAATCCGGATTCAAATTCCGTAATAATTGCACTGCCAACACCCCAACCTTCAGAATCAAAAGTCTTCATCAAACTTTCACGCAGTTCTTTCGTTGATCTCGGCCAATCAGGAAACGGCTCGGTGCGGATAGGGTTACCGCCGAATAATGCTAAATCACTCATATACCACCTTATTAATTCTATCAAAATTACATGAATTCAATTCAATCTCACCTAAATATTTTCTCTTTTTTAACGCAAATTGATGCATAAAGTAAATCGTTTCGAGAAAACTATTTTCAACGGCTCGAAATCAATTTAAATGAGTTGAAGAAAATCAGATTTGCCAAAACTGCAGAAGTGTGGCAAAGAAATAAATCTACGTCTGCCAATTATTCAAACCTTCTGCCAAAACCGAATGAAGAATTAGTTTGGTACACATTTTGTCCAATTCAGAAGTGAAAAGTTTCAAAAACACATAAACGAAAGGAAATAAACATGAAACTCATAAAATGGACTCCTCAGCAATCAACATTTGGCAATTTCGACAGAATGTTAAATGATGTTTTTGGTGATGGATGGAACCTTCCGCAGCAAAATGTAAATCGATCAGCGTGGACACCTGCATTGGATGTTTCGGAAACAGACAACGCATATCTTCTTACTGCGGATTTGCCCGGATTGTCTAAGAAGGAAGTCAAGATCCAGATTAAAGATGATCTACTGATTCTGACAGGTGAACGGCAGGAAGAAACGGATAATTCTAATGAAAATTATCACAGACGTGAACGTCAATTCGGTTCATTCGAACGATCTTTCCACTTGCCAGAAGATGTAATGGAAGATAAAATAACCGCCAAATTTAAAAATGGCCAGTTGATGGTTTCACTTCCAAAGGCTGAAGTCGTTCAACTAAAGGGTAGAGAAATCAAAATCTCGTAATTTGCATATTGCCGGACCAAAGAAAAAGGGCTCAAAAATGAGCCCTTTTTTATTATCAAGATATGTATGAAATAAAAACTATTAACTTATTTGAGCACCGCCGTCCACGTTGATGGTTTCGCCATTAATATAGGAAGACAGATCGCTAGCGAGAAAGCAATATAATTGTGCCACTTCTTTGGGTTCGCCCCATCTTCCGAGCGGAATATTTTCAGATAGCATCTCTATTACATTTTCCGGTATTCCCGCTGTCATATCAGTCTTAATAAATCCCGGCGCAATAGCGTTCACTCGAATTCCATCTCGAGCCAATTCTCTTGCCCACACCTTGGTCATTCCAATCACACCTGCTTTAGACGCCACATAATTCGTCTGTCCAAAATTTCCGGATTTCCCGACGATAGAAGACGCATTTACAATAACACCTCCCCCTTGTTCTCGCATAATGTCGGCTGCTGCTTTTGTGCATAAATATACACCTTTCAAATTCACATTGATCACACGGTCGAACTTTTCCTCATCTAATTTCTTTAGAGTGCTATCCATTAAAATTCCCGCATTATTAATTAGGATGTCCACACGTCCAAAGTGTTGTTGGACGCCTTTAAATAATGCTGTTACACTTGCTCCATCCTGCACGTCAACCTGGAAATATGCAGCTGAATCACCAATTTCCATTGTGGTAGCTTCTCCTGCATCTGCATCAAAATCTGCGATGGCAACCATTGCACCTTCATCAGAAAAAAGTTGGGCCACAGCTTTCCCAATTCCCTTTGCGCCACCGGTGATGACAGCCACCTTTTCTTTTAAAATATATTTTTCAGAGCTCATAGTTTATTGGTTGTAATTTGAAGGATGAAATTAGATAAACATGGTAATCATTGAAAGGATTCTCGATGGCGTTTAATTCCATTTTAGAGGCAACCGGAAATACGCCGGTTGTAAAACTCGAAAAAATAGGTTCCCCTCTGGATTGTCAATTATTCGGGAAATGTGAATTTTTTAATCCGGGTGGATCGGTTAAAGACAGAATTGGTGTCCGCATGATTGAAGAAGCGGAAAAATCCGGACGCATAAAACCCGGCGATACGCTTATTGAACCCACTTCCGGGAATACGGGAATCGGGATGGCGCTTGCCGCTGCGGTAAAAGGCTACAAAATGATCATTGTCATGCCCGAAAAAATGAGTATGGAAAAGCAGGTTGTTCTAGAAGCACTCGGCGCTGAAATTGTCCGGACGCCAACAGAAGCCGCTTGGGACGATCCTGAAAGTCACCTGAGCATTGCCAATAAAATGAACAAAGAAATACAGAATTCCCACATCCTGGATCAATATGAAAATCCTGATAACCCTGATGCACATTATTATGGGACTGCCGAAGAAATCCTGACCGAATTCGGAACCGACCTTGATATGGTTGTGATGGGCGTGGGGACCGGCGGAACCATCACCGGAGTTGCCAAAAGACTTAAAGAAGCCATACCGAATGTTACCATCATTGGTGCAGATCCTTTCGGATCCATTCTTGGCGGCGGTGACGTCGTAGAATCTTATCTAGTCGAAGGAATCGGCTACGATTTTTTCCCCGATGTGCTCGAAAACAATTTGATTGACCGATACATCAAGGTGAATGATGAAAATAGTTTTAACATTGCGCGCCGACTAATCAAAGAAGAAGGTCTTTTATGCGGTGGATCAAGCGGCACTGCGGTTTGGGCTGCGCTACAGGAAGCTAAAACATTAACAGAAAACCAAAAATGCCTTGTCATCCTTCCGGACAGTATTCGCAACTATCTGAGTAAATTTGTTTCTGATTCATGGATGGAAAAACAAGGGTTTAATGGCTGATGGATTAGGATTAAGGTTAGGAATATGGAAAATTGGATAAAGATGATAACTAGAGAATTCACCATTTTATTTTTGATTTCACATTTCATTTTTGGGATAGAACCGGATGACCGTGGCTATATAGTGAAAATTGGCGATATATGTCCCGATTTTTCCCTCGAATTAATTCATGGGGAATCCATCTCATTATCAGATCTAAAAGGAAAAGTGGCAGTTCTGCAATTCACCGCCAGCTGGTGTTCTGTCTGCCGAAAAGAAATGCCCCATTTGGAGAAGGAAGTCTGGCAGCGCTTCAAAGATAAAGATTTTATTTTGATCGGTGTGGATCGGGATGAACCGCTGGACGTGGTTAAAAAATTTACCAAAGAAATGAAAGTTACCTATCCGATGGCGCTTGATCCGGGTGCGGGAATATTCGGATTATTTGCCAATAAAAAAGCCGGCGTTACACGAAATATCGTAATCGATCAAAATGGAAAAATTGTTTTCTTGACGCGCTTATTTGAAGAGAATGAATTCAATCGGATGATTGAGGTGATTAGAGAACTCGTTTCAGAAAAACAGAATAACGATAATAACTAAGGTTGATTATTCATGATGTCCACTATCAGTAAAAAATCAAAAATGGTCAGTGTGCCGTCAAAATCAACATCAGATGTGCATATTTCTAAATCTGTTTCTTCTCGGTAGCCCAATATAAATTGTAGTACTCGATAAGGATCGGCGATACTAATTCGCCCATCAAGCGTTGCATCTCCTCGCATGCATCCCTCTCCCGTTGGAGTAACTCTCACGATAGCAGGAATACTGGTGGAATCATTAGAAGTAAGAGTCGTAATAAGTGAGAATGAATATTGAATATTCCCCGGCAGGGATTCTTGTGTAAACGTCTCCGTTCCTGAATTCACATTCACAATAAATTGATCATCCCTAACCACTTTGATAAAAAATGAAGAAATCGGATATCCACCGGCTAAATGTGTTGGGTCCACCCATGTTAGAACCACTTTATTATCCATCGGAATCGCTGCAGAAAGTTCGCTCACCGGGTTGGGATCCAAGGAATCTGCTGATGCCATTCCATTTACAAGCAAGGCAGAGTTATAAAGATTTAGCCTTCCTCCACTGACGGTAATTCCTTCTAAGCTTCCAAGTGTGTCAACACCCGCTAAAAGGATTTCTTTTAAATCTAATGCGGCATCGGCAGGTGAATTTTTATAATATTGTGCAAACCCGTTGCTGGCAGCCGCGTGTAAAAACCCAATCGCACCGGCGACATGCGGAGTTGCCATGGATGTTCCCGTAAGACTGGATGTTGATCCATTTGAATAGGTTGATAATATATTCGAACCCGGAGCGCCCAAATCAATGGTCGTCGCACCGTAAGCTGCGCCACTATTTTTCGCATCGTTTCTGGTGGTATTGGTAACAGTCACAAGATATTCACTTTCACATCCGGTCGGTACATCACCGTCAGTATCTACATTCGCATTGCTATTAATTGTTGCTGCAGCGCTCAAAATTCCTGCTTCACCCAATGCAGTGTACATGTTGTCCCACAAAACATAATCACCTGAAGAGCAATCGGCAAAGTCAACGCCAAAACTGGAATTGGTCGCAACTACAAATGCACCTTGTCCACCGTTACTTGAATCATAAACAATGCGTTGATCCAATGCATAACCATATGCTTCTAACACAGTTGAGGTATTTGACGACGATCCTGCAATTGCCATCAATTTCACTTCCCAATTCACGCCGGAAACATGCAGGCCGTTATTTCCACGGGCACTCACAATACCGCCGACATGTGTTCCGTGCCCATCACTCGGTATTGAACCATCAGAACTGTACGCATCCCAACCGTTCACATCATCTACGTATCCGTTTCCATCATCGTCAATATTATTCCCTGGAATTTCTCCACGATTGACCCACAGATTGTCTTCAAGATCAGAATGGCTAAGCATCATTCCGCCATCTACAACGGCAACTACAATGGTGTCGCCAAGCAGAGTCACACCAGATGTAGTAATATCCCAAGCCTCCGGCGCATCAATGTCTGCGTCTGGCGTGCCACCGCCTTGACCAGTATTTTTGAGGGACCATTGATCGGAAAATTCAGGATCGTCCGGAATGGTTTCGCGCGGAGTGACTTTATGATCCAGCTGCGCTGCCTGAACCCATGGATTTGCCCTTAATTCATTTACAGCATCCGGCGCAGACTGCATATTTTGATCGGCAAGACGGATACGGTAAATCCCCAATCGCTTTACGACCACCTTCTCTATTTCATATTTCTGCGGATTTAAGGTTGATGCAAATACAGATCGCCCGACATTTTTGTGAAGCTGAACTAGAATAACGTTAGGATCAAATTCGGCCGACTGTAAACAAAGCGGAAAAAGAAACAATACCCATGCTGTTTGTAAGGATTTCATCTAATAAAGTTACAATAAATGTTAATATTTAAAGATGATTTAAATCACAGTTTTAATCAAATGGATATTATTTTTTGGTGATGGATTTCGCTTTTATCACAATTTCCTTCGCCATTGGCATGGGAATTTTGATGGTTTTCGAAATAATTTCAGGATTCTCTTTTGCGATTTCCTTAGCCGAATCAAAATGTGCAAATAGATTTTGAATGCGCTTGGGCCCCATTCCTTTGATGGAATCAAAAACCGATTCGGTAATTGCGGCGGTTCTTTTTTGTTTTTGGAACGTAATCGCAAACCGATGCGCTTCATCACGAATTCGTCTTAGCAAAATGAGTCCCGGCGAAAGTTTATGAATTGATTGCGGATCTGACTGTCCAGGCACAAATACTTCCTCCAGCCGTTTTGCCAATCCCACAATCGGAAGGTAATCCAATCCAAGCTCTCGCAATGCAGAAACTGCCATGCTTAGTTGTCCTTTTCCACCGTCAACCAAAATCAAATCCGGCAAGCTTCCCTTCTCTTTTTTGACTCGCTTGTACCGTCTTAAAACGATTTCCCTCATAGAGGCGAAATCATCAATCCCTTTCACAGTTTTTACATTGTACTTCCGGTACTGAGATTTCTTTGCTTTTCCATCCACAAAACAAACCATCGAAGCCACCGGGTTGGTTCCGCCCAAATGCGAAATGTCAAATGCTTCTATCCGTCGCGGAGGTGCTTTCAAAATTAAGTCGTCTTGAAGCGTGGTGATCATTTTTGGGATGAGCTCTCTTCTTTTTTTCCTTTCCAAATGCCACTCACCCAAAAGCAGTTTTGCATTCTGAAATGCGAGCCGTACTTCCCTCGCTTTTTCTCCACGCTGTGGTTGATGAATTTTTATGGCACCCTTACGTTTTCCTTTAAGCCATTCCGTCAAGATGTTTATTTCGCCCGGCATGACAGGCACAGTTATTTCTTTGGGAATAAAATCAGCCTCTAAATAAAACCGAGTAATTAGCGAATTCATAAGAACCGCCTCATCCTCATCTAAACTGCGAAGTGATATTTTTTCCCGGCTCAAAATCCGCCCACTTCTGATTCTGATGATAGTCGCAATTCCAAAGTCATCTTCACGAGCGACCGCAAATACATCCCTATCTTCGAAATCCGCAGCTACCTTACGCTGACGTGCCTTAAAACTTTCTATCGCTTTCAGCTGGTCCCGATACATCGCCGCATCTTCGTACCGTTTTCCTTTGGATGCGCCAACCATTTCCTTTTGTATGAATTCCTCTGTTTCTTTGGTACGCCCATGCAGAAAGTCAATCACGCGGGTAATCATTTTATTATACTGTTTTTCACTGACCAATCCTTCGCACGGTCCCTCACATTTCTTAATGTGATAGTCAAGACAGAGCTTCACTTTTTTCTGCGCAATCAAATCTTCGTCCAAAAAATAACTGCATGACCGAACGGGGAAAATCTTGTGCAATGCCTTTAGCGACTTTCTCAGAAGAAACACATCAGTAAAAGGACCAAAATATTTCGAACCGTCTTTAACGATTTCACGCGTCAGCAGCACTTGTGGATAAGGTTCTTTCGTGATTTGAACATAAGGATACGATTTATCATCTTTGAGATCAATGTTGTACTTAGGGCGATGTTCTTTGATCAAATTTGCTTCTGTGAGCAATGCTTCTACTTCCGAACCGACCACGATCCAGTCCAGATCTGCAATGCGTTTGACCATGGAAATATTCTTCGCCAGCTGATGCTTGGATTTCTGGAAGTAAGAACGAACACGGTTTCGAAGGTTTTTTGCCTTTCCGATATACAAAATTGTGCCCTTTCCGTCTTTGAATCGGTACACTCCCGGTTTGGTCGGGATTTGCTTCAGTTTTGATTTAAGGGACATTTTGCAGTATTAATTCTATAGTTGACCTGTTGAAAACTACTATTATTTTTAGTCTTCCCAAAAAATTGTTTAATAATCTAATTGATTTATTTCTGCAGGAATGTTTTTGTATTCTATTGAAACAGATGGATTCAGGCAAACTCGGAAGATGGTGCTACTGAAATAATCCACAATTGTCATTCCGATCCGCCGGTTGCCGGAGAGGAATCTTCATTTGCGAAACACCGAGGTTAAAAGAAGAAGATTTCTCTCTGCGTTCGGAATGACTCATTTCTTATAGTCATTTTTTATTTACCATTATTTTGTTTCAGGAAATCCATCATGGTAAATTGAAGGAACGATCAGAATACCTCAATCCAAATCCAAATTCAAAAATAAATGGTCCAAAGTAAATCCCAAACTGCCGAAGCGTATTTACAAGAACTTCCCGAAGATAGACGGGAAATCGTTTCTACAATTCGAGAAAAAATCTTGGATAATCTACCGGACGGATATGTCGAATCTATGAATTGGGGTATGCTTTGTTATGAGATTCCTCTAGAGACTTATCCGCACACTTACAATAAACAGCCGCTCGGCATTGCGTCCATCGCTTCGCAAAAAAACCACATCGCTATTTACATGATGGGTTGCTACATGGTTCCGTCTCAACGCAAAAAACTAAAAAAAGCCTTTTCCGATATGGGCGTTAAACCCAACATGGGAAAATCCTGTATTCGCTTTACGAAACTAGAAAAAATTCCCCTCAAAACTATTCTAGAACTCATTCGAAATTTTTCTGTAAATGAATACATCAAACATTACGAATCTGTGAAGAAAAAATGAATTCTATGAAGAAACAAGATATCCGTTCCTTTAACTTGTCAGAAATCACTGCATTTTTTGAAGATCGCAACGAAAAACCCTTCCGCGCCAAGCAGGTTTATGAATGGCTGTGGAAAAATTCCGCCGAAGATTTTGATGATATGACCAATCTTTCGAAAGATATTCGCGAACTCTTGAAAAATCATTTCATGATCAATCCAGTCACGATTGCAGAATCGCAGGTAAGTAAGGACAGAACTACTAAATTTTCATTTCTACTGCAAGACGGACTTTTTTGCGAAGGCGTTTTGATTCCAACTTCAAGCCGCATGACTGCCTGCATTTCTTCCCAAGTCGGCTGCAGTTTATCCTGTGCTTTTTGCGCGACCGGATCCATGCAAACTTTTCGAAATATCAGCGCGTCTGAAATGTATGATCAAGTCAGACTTATTCGAGACTGGGCCAATAAAAGATTTGACCGACCTCTCACAAATATTGTGTATATGGGAATGGGCGAACCACTTTTGAATTACGGAAATGTTTTGGATTCCATAGAAAAAATTACATCCATAATCGGACTCGGAATTTCACCGCGGCGCATTACCATATCCACCGCCGGAATTTCAAAAATGATCCAGAAACTGGCAAACGATAAGGTGAAATTCAATCTTGCGCTTTCACTCCATTCCGCCATTGACGAAAAGCGAAAAAAAATCATGGAAATCAACGAAAGCAATAATTTAGAATCTCTAAAAACTGCCCTACTCTACTTCTGTAAATCCACCGAAAAAATGGTTACACTTGAATATATTTTGTTCGACCAGTTTAATGATACTCAGAAGGATGCCAAAAGTCTCGCAGATTTTTGTTCAAGTATGGATGTAAAAGTAAACATTATTGAATATAATCCAGTGAAGGGTGTCCCCTATCAGAAATCAAATCCGGAAGCAACCCGTCAATTTCAAGCAATTTTGGAACGCAGCGGAATTGAGGTCAATATTCGGCGAAGCCGTGGCAAAGATATTGATGCCGCATGCGGGCAACTCGCATCTAAACTAGAAAAGGGCTTGGCATGAAAAACTTTCTAATTTCTCGGTACCTCTGCGTCTTTGCGTTGATTCATTATTCGACGAGAAAATCTAGCTGAAACATGCATCCACTTTTAAAATCACTATCCTATGGCGACAAGCGCATGGTGAAAGGTGTTGAAGATGTTGTTGTATTAGTTAAAAAGGATCCTTCCTTATTTTCAATTTTAATTAATGGAATTTCCAGCAACAACGAATTGATTGCCATGCGGTCAGCAGATGCAATTGAAAAACTAACTACTAACTATCCTGAATGGTTGAATCCTCATAAAAACCGATTAATTGAATTGATTTCTCAAGCCGATCAGCAGGAAGTCCGGTGGCATTTATGTCAAATCGTTCCACGCATACCACTAAGTAAAAGGGAACGGAAAGATTTGATCAAATTATTTCAACGATTTCTAACAGACAAAAGCAGAATTGTGGTCACCTTTACAATGCAAGCATTGACTGATTTAGCCGGAAATGATAAAGAAATAATTCAGGAAGTATTCCCTATTATTAAAGACTTAACTGAAAACGGTTCCCCTGCCATGAAATCGAGAGGCAGAAAACTTTTGCGGCATTTGGCAAAAGCCTGAATTTTTAATATTTAAACGGTTTTTGAGTTTCAATTCGTGTTCGGATAATCCACGCATTGCGGTAGCCAATTTCATTTAACCTCTTCTGAAGCCGTTCGGCATCTACCCTGTTTATACAGTTCCCCAAACGAACTTTGTAATGAGGTACTTCAAATGTAACAAAAACCGGTTCCTGGATAATATTTTCTAAAACTATCTTCATACTATCAGCTTTTTCTTTTTGATCTGACGCAAAAACCTGCACCCGAAATCCTTCTAGAATAAGTTGGGTTGAATCCAATCCAAGCGCTTTATCAAGATCGCTTGTATTTTTTATAAGCGGATCCAATACGGCCGGCCAATTGGGTTGAGGGGTTTTTAATATCGAAGCATCGAATGATTCATTTTTCAGAGAATCTTGCCCGGAAGCAATCACGATGAACAGGATTGGGATAACGAAATTCATAAGGCTCGCAGTGTTTTATCGGGAATCCACCCTTTCTTCCCATCAAGCAAAACAATTTCCACCCATTCCGGATAATCTTGAGTTATTTGTACAACGGTGCCTTCATGGATACGAAACAGAATCTTATCATCTGAACCGGCCGGTGATGAAAGTGCTTCTACTACGGGCGTAATAACTACTGCCTGCTGCGATCCGGTAATATCCCAATACAAATCCAACATAAATCCGTGAATTGCAAGTACACCTATGACCGATGGAAGAATAATCCTGCGATATGCACGCCCACGAATGAAACCAAATAATTTTCCAACCCAACTTACAGCCGATATCAGAAGAAAAATTCCGCCAAGAATAAAAACATCGCCTAAAGTCACTTTTTGCTTCAGCGACCGATAATAATCAACGAGAATCATTCCTTTTGGGAAATCAATCCTGTCTCTTACATGCGCCCTTACCAACGCATTGTTGTGCTGTAAATCCTTGTCCCGCGGATTAAACTGAAGACCTTTTTCGTACGCCCAAATAGCATTGCCAATTTCCCCTTGCCTGAAGTATGCATTGCCCAAATTATAATAAAGATCTTCATGCTCAACAGAATGAATTAATGATTCATACAATTGAGATGCTTCTTGAAATTGATCAGACGAATAGTATGCATTCCCTTTGTTGTATAAATCATCAGCAGATTCTTGACCTGAAAGCATTCCAGAAATAAAACAAAAAATTACTCGTTTAATTAGATAATCTTTCATGATAATTGTTCATCAATTTTCGTAAGAACAGATTGTGCTTCTTCAATTAATTCTGCTGCTTCAAGTTCTTGGCCGGGAGCATATCGAATTGCATCGCAGGCGGATAGAATCCTGATAATTTCAAATTGTAATGCTTCCGATATTTTGTTTTGTAAAATGTCTTGAGCGCCCATGGGATCCATTGCTCGGACATCTAGTCCGCATTTTTCAGATAAATAATGATAAATCGTTCCGGGAATTTCAGAATCCGGATTTTCTGATACTTTAGATAGCGTTTTCAACGCCTTTCTTAAAGCAGCTTTCGAACGTCGTTCCGGAGCAGATGCGATGGCTTTCTTGCGTGCAGTTTCCAATGGATACGGCGACAGAAATAATAACGCAGAAAATCCATACATCAGCCATGCAACAATTGAAATAGGGCTCGCCCCCTTTTTATGCCACGAAGGCACGTCTGTTTTGATATAATGAATGTCCTCTTTTAGTAATTCCACTTCGCTTCTTGAAAGACCGGGCGCAACAGCAGTTTGATCCCCTTCCTCTACAATCAAACTATGTCCGGGCGTTTTGGCACGATCCCATGATTTTGTTTCAGGATTAAAATATACAAGCTCAACTTTTGGGATGTACACTCGGCCTGCTTCTCTCGGAATCAAAATATACTCAATGGTTAGCTCGCCGGTAAGTTGATCTCTAAGCGTTTCTTTTTGAAAAACAGATGTTGGCGAATGGACTTGAATATCGCTTTGAAAAGTAATTTCAGGAAGACTAAACAGATTAAAATTTCCTGTGCCTCTTAGGTTAATTTTAAAAGTTACTGCCTCATTAACTTTCAATTTTTGGGCATCCAATTTTGAATCCAATGTAAATGTGCCAACCGCTCCAGTAAAATCTGAAGGTTTACCGCTTGGGTATGGTATAACATTCAATTTTACCTTCTTTGATTGAATTACTTTTTGCACCGTTTGGGTGAAAAATGAATCAAAAAATGGTGAATCAAAAAATGGGTCTTTTTTCCGTTTTTGGTTGACAGAAACTGCACAGTTCACTTTCATTGGATCCACAAAAAGATCGCCTGTTTTCGTCGGAAAAAAGGCAGCTTCGTACAAAGTATAAGAACGGTATCGAACACCATTCACCTGAGTGTCTCGATGCCTCGGCGATGCCGGCTTTCGAAGATCTTCAACCCAAAATCCGGTTCCTTTTGGATATTCCACATTAGACAAAGACAAATTCACTTTGGTGAACAATTTGTACGAAACAGTAACCTGTTCACCAACAAAAGCGGTTTCTTTATCCGCAGAGGCAATGATGAAAATATCTGCGTTGGTTGCGTCGGTATTCCCATCGGATTTCACCACCATGTTGATAGGATTTGTTTTATATCGCATCCCCCCAAGCGTAATACTTAAAGACGGTATTAAAATTTTCCCATTTTTGGTTGCTGTGAGTGTCCACGTTAAACTTCGAGAACTTGTCATTTTCCCATTCACCCATTGAACATTCGTTTGCTGCGCCGGACCGCTCACGATATTGAAGTTTTTAAGTAGCGGGGAAATATCCACATTCGGTGTTTGATCGGCATCTTTCGCTACCACCTTATAGGAAAATACGTCACTCCGGCTGATGATATTAGCGTCCACGGAAGCAGATACACTTACCGCTCCCAGGTGCGTTATTATTCCAACTATCGTAGGAAACAAATATTTGAAGATTCTCTTCACCAGTCCTTCTCAAGTTTGCGGGATTTTACACGTGCCATCTGTCGTTTCTGAAGTATTTTTTCATCTTCTTTTAATGCATCTAAAATACGCTCAGCATTCCGTAAATCTTCCATTTCTTCGGCAGAAGTTTCGTCCTGTTTTGCAGGAGACTGTTCTTCGGAATTTTCATCTTGATCATTTTGGCCATTTTGTGATTCTGATTCTTTCTGTTCTCCTTCGTCTTGCTTTTGATCATCTTCACTCTTTTGCTGATTTTCTTTCTGATCACCCTCTTCCTTATTTTCGGATTCCTGTTTCTGCTGATCTTGTTTATCCTGATCTTCGCTTTGTTCTGAATTAGAATCTTGGTTTTGCTGTTGTTCCTGATTTTCTTGTGCCTGATATCGAATCATTTCATAATTATATTTGGCATCTGTATCGTCAGGGTTCAACTCAAGCGCTTTTCTAAAAAATGCTAGACTTTCTTCATTCCGCTTGGCATTGAATAGCGCGTTTCCCATATTGTAATACGCTTTTGCTTTCAACGCATCGTCTTCCGTATTCAACGCTCGTTCAAAGGCATCCATCGCCATTTCTACATTGCCTTGACTTAAAGCAGAAGTTCCGATGCCAAAATGCGCTTTATCCTCCGAACCGCCTTGGCCCAAGGTGGATTCGTAATATTGAATGGCTTTGTCAAATTCACCCTTTTTGAAATGAGAAAGCCCTTTATCGTCCTCCGCATTTGCGAAAGACAATGCTATAATGATGAAAATGAAATTAATCTTGATCATGGTTTCGTTTTCTTGAAGTTGGATAGACAAATCCTGCAATCCAAAACAGCATGGATAAGGCCGTAAATATTTGGTATCGATCTTCGAATTCCGAATATACAAATGTTTTAAATGTTTTCTTTTCCATATCATCGACGGCATTTAGCAACGCGTTAAATCCACCTTGCCGATTATCAAACCGAGTATAAATACCATTTCCCGCCTCCGCAAGATCTTTCAGGATTCCCTCATTTAACATGGTTGTAACCAATTTCCCGCTTCGGTCTCGTTTATATTGCATATTGTTTTCCCTTTGGTGAGGGACAGGAATCAGCGATCCTTTAAGGGTACCTACACCTACCGTATGAATGGTCATTCCATTTTTTGTCGCCTTTTCAGCAATAGCAACCGCTTCGCCTTCATGATCTTCACCATCAGATACAAGAATGACCACTTTATGTTTTTGGCTCTCTTCTTGAAATCCTGAAATTGCCGTATTGAGAGCAGAACTCAGTGAAGTGCCTTGCGTTGGAATCATTCCCGTATCGATATTTTCCAAAAAGAGCTGCGCCGCTTCGTAATCCGTTGTCAGCGGAAGATAGAAATGGCTGACGCCAGCATATACAATCATAGCAACTCTGTCACCTTTCAATCTTCGAATGACTTGAGAAATTTCATATTTTGCTTTTTCAAGACGGCTGGGTTTTACATCTTCCGCATTCATGCTGTTGGATACATCAATGGCAAAAACGAGGTCTATACCTTTGCGTTCCACAGGACTAAGCCGAATTCCGATTTGCGGACCGGATACTGCGAAAATGAGAAGCATTAAGCTAAACGCAAAAAACCATCCTTTTCGTTTCTTTCGGTTTTCATCCAAACCGGAAAGCAGTGCTTTTTGCACTGAGGCTGAACTTCCCTTCAGCCACGGCGTACGCTTCCTATTTTGAGCCAGCCACACAAGCATCAAGCCTGCAATTGGAATCAGTATTAGTAAAAATATGGGATGGCGAAAAGCTATCATGTTCGCTTCCTTAATACGTGCCGCTCAAAGGATTCTGTGCCCAATCCGGCCACCAATGCCGGCAGCAGGAACCACGCAAATAATTCCTCGTACCGAGTATATTCCTTCACTTTGATTTCGGTCCGTTCGAGAGCATTGATTTCAGCATACACCTCTTCTAATCCGAATCTGTCCTTTGCCCGGAAATACCGGCCTCCTGTTTTATCGGCAATACTTTTCAATGTTTTTTCATCAATAACATTTCTCATATTTCCCCGCCCCGGCACGAAGGAAACCGATCGGTCGGTTCCTGCGCCGATAGTATAAATTTTTATTCCAAATTGACTTGCGAGATCGGCCGCCGTCAACGGATCAAGTTCGCCGGCATTGTTGCTTCCGTCCGAAAGTAAAATCATGACCTTACTTTTTGCTTTGCTGTTCCTGAGCCGGTTGGTTGCGTTGGCAATTGCCATGCCGATGGCGGTTCCGTCATACGCTTGCTCTGCCACGCGGACATCCGCCAGTAGTCGCCTCACCACATCCTGATCTACCGTCAGCGGACATTGAATAAACGTTTCGCCGGCAAAAACAAGCAATCCCATTCTGTCGCCTTCCCGTTCCTGAATAAACATATCGGCCGTCTTTTTTACCGCTTCGAGGCGGTTCGGCTCAAAATCAGTCGCCAGCATACTGCTCGAAATATCAATGACGAGCACGATATCCACCACATCCACATTCGTTTCCTGAAGGGTGTCAATTCTGCGCGGACCGGCGAGACCGACAATAATAAGAGACAAAACAGAAAGCCGAAGGATTTTAAGAAGACGGGATTTCAGAATTCCTTTTTTCTTGATGCTTTCCGGAAAAATGCGATGGGATGAAACCAAAACTGTGCCCTCCAGTTTTTGGCCTGCCTTCAGCATCCAAATCCACAGTATTGGAATAAGCGCCAGGAATATGAGAATCCAGGGATGAGAGAACTCAATCATGGTTTCAAAACTGGCATTGTTTGATAAAATTCATACTATTTCAACAAAATCATTTTATTAGATTGTGTAAACATTCTGCCGGTCTTTAAAGACTTGGATGTCAGTTTACAGATGTACATACCAGTGGCAACTTCTCTTCCGGTTTTATCCCTGCCGTCCCAGATAACCTTGTGCCTGCCGGAGGTTTTTACTTCCTGAACCAGTTGAGTTACTTCCCTGCCGTAGATATCATATACCGTCAGGTTTATGTTGGCGGAAGTTTCTATATCAAACCGAATGGTGGTTGTTGGATTAAAGGGATTGGGATAGGCGGGATACAGGGTAAATGATGTTGGAACTGCTGGGGTGGTTTTTATCTTTTTACTGTTTGCTGACTCTAAACCAGCCAGAAACGTAAACGGGGAGTCGGGATAGTTTTCTTTTAGTTTTCGGTACACCTCTTTTGTACTTAAGTGTACATGGCTGCCTGCAGTGGTTCTGCCTAAAGGACCATCGCCTCGTTTCTTGGCAATTAGAAATTCTTCGTACAAAAGTTTGGGTTCCATCTCATTATTCGGGTATTCAGTGCGGATAGTATGAATGTGACCTTCTGCTTCTAAAAGCATTGCTAGTTCCCCGTCTTTAATCTTGTGAGAAGACAAGAGTGAATGAGCGTGTTTATGTACACCGGTTCCTTCAAATTGCTCTGAAATAGATACAAGTGCCAGTATCATAGCTTCTTCTTGATTCAGTGCCTTGTAACAGCGTGCCAATCCGTACAGGGAAAGTTCGCCAGGTTTTTCATTGGGGACTGCCGTTACAACCTGAGCATAAAGATCCAGTGCAGCTTCAAAATCGCCTGCTGCTTCCAGTTTAGATGCCTTGTGATACAGCTCTTCTATATTGGCAATCTCAGGGGAAGGAACCAGTTCTGCTAAAACCGGTTCCCACAACACATTCTCAACAGATGCTTCATCAAAACCAAACGGACCGGTAAAAGAACAGGATTGTAAAGACCAGTTATTTCCTATGGCGTAGATGGTACTTCCCTGATTATGAAAATTAACCTCGTTACCGTAAATAGAGTTGTAACCCAATAAATCGTAGGAAACATCAAGCCAGGGTCTGAGTCTGTAGGGACCATGACCCAGATTGGGGGAAGACATATGCCAGGTGTGTACTGCAACATCACAATTTTTAATCACATTATTGGTGGTATTACAGGATCTCATGGCAGTGATGCCGTTG
>JABIDL010000020.1 GCA_018651745.1 Candidatus Neomarinimicrobiota bacterium
ACTGCGTTCAGATCCAAAGAAAACAGCTTAACCAACTGTCTAAATTTCTTCTCAGAAATATGGGAACGCTTAACATACTTGTTTCTCATTGTCATACAAGAATTTACAGCCTTTTGTCTTATGCATTCTAGTCATGACCCTATATTATTTAATTCGGATTCGGAAATTTCATCCCCTTCTGCAATTGGGTTAAAAAGAAAAACGTCTTCAGATATTCTGAAGACGTTTCCATTTTCCAATTCAATAATCCGGTGGTTATTTTTCACCTGGACCTTAGTGATTTTAAGATTTCTTTTTGGCACGCTTCTTTTCCGGCATACCAAGAAAATTCCTAACAGCCTTTACGATTTTTTCGCGGATATCCTCATTATCTTTCAGAAATTCTTTCGAATTTTCTCGCCCTTGACCAATCTTAGATCCATCAAAAGAAAACCACGCACCCATTTTCTGAACAATATCACCGGCAACTGCAAGATCAAGAATATCGCCTAAATATGAAATACCTTGACCATACATGATGTCTAGTTCTGTATTCTTAAACGGAGGCGCAACCTTGTTTTTGACAACCTTTACTCTTACCCGATTGCCAACAGGATCTTGTCCTTCTTTGATGGTTGCAATACGTCGGATATCCATTCTAATTGAGGTGTAAAATTTCAAAGCGCGTCCTCCGGGAGTTGTTTCCGGGCTTCCGTACATTACACCAATTTTTTCTCGAATTTGATTGATGAAAATGACACAAGTATTTGAACGCTTTACTGTCCCAGTCAACTTCCGTAGCGCCTGAGACATTAATCTTGCCTGCAAACCAACATGAGAATCACCCATTTCGCCTTCAATCTCTGCTCGTGGAACTAATGCTGCAACTGAATCAATTACAATGATATCCAAAGCACCGCTTCGTACAAGTGTTTCTGTAATTTCCAATGCCTGTTCCCCGTTGTCAGGCTGAGAAATGAGTAGATCTTTTACATTAACGCCAAGTTGTGCAGAATACGCAGGATCGAGGGCATGTTCCGCATCAATGAATGCCGCGTTGCCTCCCTCTTTTTGAGCTTCTGCAAGAATATGAAGTGCAAGGGTTGTTTTACCGGAAGATTCCGGACCATAAATTTCTATTATCCTTCCCCGCGGCACACCACCAACTCCTAGGGCCGCATCTAAACTGAGCGCTCCGGTAGAAATAACATTGTCCATTATCTTGGGCTGATCTGTCCCAAGTTTCATTATAGATCCCTGACCGTACTGTTTATCAATCTGTGCGATTGCAAGTTCGAGGGATTTTGTCTTTTTTGTAGTCGTTGCCATTTAATCGCTCCTAATTATTAATAATGTGGGTGCCTAAAATAGTATACTCAGAACCATTTGGAAAGAGTTCACTTCGCATTAAAGAAAAATATTTTGGTTTCCACGGAATGGGATCGAATCTTTTGGATAAATATTGTTTGATATTGGGTGTTTTTGTTCTCGGATACGTAATTCGACCCAAAGTAATGTGTGGATAAAATTTCTTTTCATCCGGTGGAAATCCAAGTTGGCTCATTGATTCTCGAACAGAATGTCCCAATTCTATTAGAGGAGCAGTGTTTCCTTTGGTACCCACCCAGAGAACTCGAGGTCGTTTGGATGTAGGAAAGCATCCCGATCCTGCAATATCCAATTCAAATGTTTGATGAGATTTTGCCACCGCATCAAGCGCAGTTTTAATATCCGGGATCATTGATTCCGGTGTAGGACCGAGAAATTGCAATGTGAAATGAATATTAGATGGATGCATCCAATTGATTTTTCCTGTATAATCTGCGATTGTTGGCTTAAACATTGACTGAAGATTCGAAACAGCTTCCGGCACCGGTAAGGCAATAAATGTTCGTAAAAGCTGATTATTCACGTAATAAATAAAGTCTGAGCAAATTTATAGCAGCTTGGGATGTAAGTTTTTTATTAGCGAGACGATTCTTTGTAAGATTTAATTTTTTCGTTAAGACTTCCTCATCATTCGCTAAAGCAATATACACTAATCCAACCGGTTTTTCTTCAGATCCACCACCCGGACCGGCAATGCCTGTAGAAGATAAACCAAGGTTTGATTTGAGCGAAGATCGGATTCCTTTTGCCATTTCATTTGCAGTTTGTTCGCTGACGGCGCCAAACTTTTCTATCGTTTCTTTCTTTACTCCAAGTTTCGAAATTTTGACTTCATTTTGGTACGCTATCACACTTCCAAGCAGATAGCCGGAACTTCCGGGAACATTCGTAAGTCGATCAGAAATGAGTCCTCCGGTGCAAGATTCAGCAATAGAAATTGTCAATTGCTTGTCTAAGATTAATTTCCCGACAATTTCCTCTAAAGATATGCCATTTTCTCCGAATATATATTTTCCTACACGTTGATAAATGGATTCTTTTAATGTGGTTAAGGACTTTTTATCTTTGGAACTAATTCGTAAATCTACTCCGGTTAATTTTGGTAAAAATGCAAGTTTTGCATTGATATTTTTCAAAATAGGTTCAAGCTTTTCCGCTAATGCAGATTCCATTATTCCCGTTGTTCTTAATGTGAGAATATGGATTGGATTTTGAATATTTATTTTAAGAAAAGGAATGACCGATTCTACCATCATAGCTTTCATTTCGACAGGAACGCCGGGCAAGGCAACAATATCCATTCCATTTTTTTGTAATTGAATTCCGCGTGCCGATCCTAACGGATTGGGAATCAGTTCACCATTTATTGGCTTCAATGCTTGGTTTTTGTTCAGGTCAGGAATTGAAATGTGCCTGCTTTTAAACCTTCTTTTTAAATCTTGCCAATAATCATCATCGAATTCTGTTTCTACATCGGCCCAATCGAAAAGCGAGTTGGCTGTAATATCATCATGCGTTGGTCCAAGACCACCTGTAATAATTAAGGCATTCAGATATGTTGGAATAGAATTAAAACTATTTACGATTGCTTCATGGGAATCTTGTACTGTGTGGTGCCAAACGATTTCAGCACCAATCTCACTCATTCGTTTTCCAATCCATGAAGCATTTGTATTGGTTGTAAATCCGGAAAGTAGCTCATTCCCGATCGTGATTAAACCGATTTTCACAGTGTGAAATATCTTATAGAGTGTAAAATGATTAGGACAAACAAACCAGCGGCTAAATCATCGGCCATGACGCCAAGCCCGCCCTTTAATTTTTCAAGATCTTTGATGGGACCGGGCTTGATAATATCAAATACACGAAATAATACAAAAGCACCTAAAGCATATTCAGGAATAATAGGAAGTCCGATTACAGCCACCCATTGTCCAGCTAATTCATCAATAACTACAAAAGAAGGATCTTCTTGGCTTTGCCTTTTCACAACCGAATCAGAGACTCTTTTACCAATAAGAGATATGGATAATATTAAACCAATGAAAGTGAAGATATGTAATAAATGCCCAAAATAAAACCACGATAAAATAGCAAACAAACTTCCCCAAGTTCCAGGGGCGAACGGAAGTTTACCAATGCCTACTACAGAAGCAATCCATTCAGGAAAACCCCATTTCATAAGACATGTACTTTAATCAAAGGCCCGCTTTATGATTGAGCGGTTTGTGTAAAAATAATTCATTCCTGTTACAACGGTGAACAGCGTGACGCTAATCGTTAAATAATAAATCACTCTGTATTCCTTAATGATCGCTCTCAAATCTGTAATTGGAAAAAAGGTGAATGCTTTCGCACCAACATAGACCAATACAAAAATGATGAACCCAATCTGTACTCCAGTTTTGATTTTGGCTATTTTGCTGGTTTGAATAATGAATCCTTTTTGATTCATTAACATTCGTAAGCCCGTAATAAACAAATCTCTGGAAATAATAAGTCCGACCATCCAAAATGGGACAATTTTCATGACGGCAAAAGAAATAAAAGCAGATGAAACTAAAATTTTATCGGCAAGTGGATCAAGAAAACGTCCATAATCACTTTCAAGATCATATTTTCTGGCAACATAACCGTCGTACGCATCGGTGATAGACGCAATGCTAAACACTACCAAAGCCCAAAAATTAGAATAAGGATGATCATGAAATAAGAGTACAATAAATATCGGAGTCAAAAGAATGCGTAAAAATGTTAACATATTTGGGATTTGTTTCTTCATAAAGATGTTCTGCCTTCCATTGCACTTAAAATAGTTGCATCATCCGTGTATTCTAAATCTGAACCAACAGATAATCCACGTGCGAGCCGTGATACAGTTACCCCTTTTTGTTTTAGGAGTTTCGCAAGATACAAATTGGTTGCTTCCCCTTCGATGCTCGGATTTGTGGCGAGCACAATTTCCATCCCCTCTTTCACACGGATCAATAAAGAGTCTATATTTAAATCATCTGGACCAATGCCATCCAAAGGTGACAATAATCCACCTAAGACGTGGTATCGTCCCATCGTGATGCTGGATTTTTCAAGCCGATAAATATCGTCGGCATCTTCTACTACACAAATCAAATGATCGTCTCTCTTTGGATCAGAGCATAATGTGCACGGATCTTCTTGCGTTATGGAACCGCAAATAGAACAGGCCAAGATGGATTGTTTCATATCTAAAACGGCTTCAGCTAAATGAATCGATTGTTCTTTCGGAGCATTTAGTAAATAAAATGACATGCGTTCTGCAGTTTTTTTCCCAATTCCGGGGAATTTTGCAAATTGCTCAATTAATCGATCAATAGTGTCCGGTACAGCCATATTACATTCCCGGAATTTTACTTCCACCCATCATGGGTCCCGCTATCGAATTCAGACGCTGCTTACTTTCGTCATCTGCTTTCCGCATGGCTTTATTTACAGCAGAAAGTATGAGATCCTCCGCCATATCCACCTCTTCGCTCAATAATTCCGGTTTCAATTTTAATTCGAGTAATTCATGTTTTCCATTAACAATAGCAGTAACCAAACCTGATCCTGCATCAGCTTCGACTGTCAGATCAGCAAGTTCGGCATGAGCAGATTCAAGTTCTGCTTGCATTTTCACCGCCTGTGCTTTCATTTTATTTAACTGTCCTTTATTAAACATAAGCTACCTCATTATTTCTCCATCAAATCGTTCAATCATTTTTTCCAAAATAGGATCTTCCCCATTAACCGATTTTGCTTCATCATTTAATTGGTCTGGATCTATTTTGGGTTTAATATCCTTATCAATAGTGTAATTTAATCTCAACACTTTCCCGACAACAGATTCAATAATTGTCTCTATATCTTCTCTATTCTTTTTTAGGGAATTCACAGAAAATTTGGATGTGTCCGGGATGCTGATTGTTAACTTACTTCCTTGGACATCTTGTGGAATTGAATGTTCCAAAATAGATCCCAAAGATGGACGCTTGGATGATAAAGTAGTTAAAAATTGACTCCAGTGATTATGTATAGCACCTAAATTTATTCCATTCGAAAGACCATTCGGTTCCGATTCTGGTGCTGTTCTTTCAATGATTGGTACTTCCTTTGGTTCAACCTTCTTTTCAGAGACGGAAGGCTGACTCAAAACCGCCGCACCTTTTGGTTTGACTTCAGGATTACTTTGTGGATTTGAATTGTCTTCTCTTGCTGGATATTTTTTTGGTAATCCCCCGGACACAGGTCCGTTGTTAATTAAATTTTCGATGGATTGCGTTTGATCCATTTCCAATAGTTTTAATGACATCATTTCCATTAACAGCTGGGGTTGTTCTGATCGTTTTATTTCTTTAGAAAAATCGCTGATAACATTTCCGATCCTTAATAAATCCCGGTTATCCCAAAATGTAATTTCTTTTAAATAGGATTCCCGAATATCTTCATTCAATTCAAGAGCATCCAATCCCTTGTTAACAGATGCAAATAATAAATTCCGAATATGATGTGTCAATCCAAAAACTATGTCCTCAAGCGGTGTTCCGAATGACCGAATTTCCCGTAACAAAGCTATCAAATCTTCACTATTCTTTTCACGTAGATATTGTGTGTATTGGAAATATAATTCATGCGGAATGAGACCAAGCACTTTACTGACTTCTTCCATAGAAATCACATCGCCCCCATAAGCAATAACTTGATCGAGAATACTTAAAGCATCCCGCATACTTCCATCAGCTTTGCGAGCAATTTCTTTTAAAGCATCTGCTTCAACTATTACTTTTTCATCTTTTAAAATATGCGATAGTCTGTCTTGAATCACCGGAACAGAAATTCGATGAAAATCGAACCTTTGACACCGTGAAATAATAGTTGAGGGCACTTTCTGTATATCGGTAGTACATAGCATGAATTTCCCGTGAGGCGGTGGTTCTTCTAATGTTCTTAGCAAAGCGTTAAACGCCTGAGTTGTAAGCATGTGTACTTCATCAATAATGAATATTTTATAGGGAGCATTTACAGGTGCGTACTTAATGACCTCTCGAAGGTTTCGTATTTCATCAATACCTCGATTAGATGCGCCATCAATTTCCAGGACATCCATATTTCTTCCATCGGTAATTTCAGTACAAACGGTACAAGAATTACAGGAAACTCCCTCTTTTGATTTGGGACAGTTTAGGCTTTTCGCTAGAATCCGTGCGGATGTTGTTTTTCCGACCCCGCGAGGACCGGTGAAAATATATCCTTGCGCAATCCTGTCTTTTTTAAACGCATTTATAAGCGTTGTTGAAACATGATCTTGTCCAACCAAATCCTCAAAGGATTGTGGTCGCCATTTTAATGAAAGGACTTGGTAGCTCATAATCTGTTTAGAATCATTCTTGTAATTTATAAAAAATTATGGTCGTGCGCCATAGTTTGACTTACCTGAAATTTAAAGCTGTAAACCAGTAAACTCCACTCCAGCACCCATCGGCTTATTGCTTAAAAACGTACCGCTGCTCCCTTCCGGGCCTGACGGGATTCAGTTAAAAGTAACTCCAATAGGATGAAGCTTCAACGTCACTTAATTCAAGAATCAAATCCAGCATAAGCCTCGCCATGGCATTCGATCCTGCTATAGCGGATTGCAGGTTACAGGGCACCGCTGTCTCCCCATCTAGCACGACCAAATTTTCAAAAAACTTCTCGCTCACCAATCGAAGATTGCGAAGATTGGTGGAATCAATCTCGATGTAAAATCGGGACGACCTCTGCATTGCTTTTGTGGAACCGAGGAGGATCGAACTCCTGACCTCTGCATTGCGAACGCAGCGCTCTCCCAACTGAGCTACGGCCCCAAAAAATAATCACATTACGCTAAGGCTATTTATCCGCCGTAGCAAACCATCGGCGTGCTGGCCCAAAATATAACACACAATTTAACGGATATTCTGAACTCGAGGCAATAGTTTGCCAAGTTTCATAATTCAATTAAATAAAATATAGAAAAACTATTACTTTTTCTTCTTCCGTTTAAAGAATCCTTTTTTCTTGGGTTTTTTCTCTTTCTTTTCATCAGTTTCCCCTTTTTTATTTATCCCACTTGACTTGGATTCTTTCTCCTCAATTCTTTTTTCCCAATCACTTGCATCTTCCTGAGGCTCATCTAAACTTTCGGTCGAATCCTTTTCAGGCGTGTCCGACTCATTGGCTTTATTCGCCCAGCGGTTCTTCAGTTTTTCTTGTCGTTCCATAGATCGCTTTTTCAAGTCAACCAGCATATCAGATACTTCCTCATGGAAATCCGCCACCGTTTTTTCTAAACGATTCATCAGTTCTTCCAAAAGTGGTTCCCCATATCCTTCACCAATTCCATCGGAAATTTTATGTAATTGCTCACTTATATATTCTTTTTGGGGATCTAGTTTTTCAGTAGGTTTTTCAGCCATTTTAGACTCCTTTAGTTTTTTAATTTGTCCATGTCATCAGGTGTTAGTTTAAATACAGTTTTTGGCGATGTTAAAACGGAAAATATTTGAAATGATTCCGATCCAGCCAACAACCCAAAAGTAGCACCTAAAAAGCGATTATACCATGCAAAATCTATATCCGGACGCGTTTGGACATTCCACCCCTCAGAAAGTAAAATGCCGGCTAAAGCACTTAAAGAATACACAATTGGTTTCCATGAATTCCGATCTTTAATCTCTTCTCGATAGGTGATTTGCTTCATATTCCACATTGGAATTATTTCAATGGAAATGGGCGTTTGAATTTCCAATTGATTGTTTTCAAAGGATGTAAGTGTCCCCTGAATTTTGCTGCCGTTTCTATGCATTAACGTGACAAATTGTCCACTGGGAATATTTTGAACCGTTTCTTTTGTTCGCAGAAATGTGAGGTTTTCCCGAATCCCGAGTCGATCGTTTTCTGTAATCATTTTTTGTAAATTCACGTGCGTTTGCATGGTTGTGAATTCTTGTAAGGAATAATATCGTTTTGAAGATTGCAAATTACTGAATTCCACGAAAACAATTCTCGCCATGTACTTATTTTTTTTGATTTCGTAAAATTGCACACTTTCTAATCCTTTGACTCCCTGAATAATTCCGTAGTGAATATTTTCTTCTGCATCAATGAGGAATCCTACTTTTTTGCTTAAGGCTATTACTTCAGGTTCAGATCCATTGGACCATCCAAACAGAATGGCCATCAATAAACTATTCCGAATCAAAAAGAGCAATGATTTCATTGTCATCAGGAAAACGGTCTAAAGATTTTTTTGAAAAGATTAGGTTTTGATTTAGTATGACTTCAAATACGCCTCTGCCGGAAGGTATCATCTTTAGCGAAGTAATTTTCGTCCCGTAATTTTCGAGTAATTCGGTGGCCAGACCGGCCGCCCTTGGGAGGTAATTTCAAACGGTGCAATATTCGATTGATATGTTCATAGAAAGTCCTAAAATGAGGTTATCCAAAAAATTCCGAAAATTACAAGCATGGCTGACATTCCAACGAGAAATATCGCGGCTTTTTTAAAACCCTTCCCACCGGAATCATAGCGATAAATCGTCGTTTCATTATTTGCTTCAGTCGCCATGTCAGAATGTAAAAGCTGTTTCAATCGTTGTCATTTTCACAGGTTCGAGACTACCTGTACCATCATCACGGTAAAACTGTTTAAAATCCCAAATAAGACTCACACCCGAACTCACTTCGTATCCTAGCCTGTATCCCAGCACTGTATTAACGGATGGATTCGCAAAATCAAACGGATTTGAATCGTTGTTGCGCTGATAATACACCATTGCTTCGCTGAGCTTTGGAATTTTTTCTGCGTTGATATTGATGGAAGCTGTAAAACTCTTCACTGTGTCAGTTTCTGAGGTCATATTCGCATATGCGCCGGTAATACTAGCAAAGCCGAATACATCCGCACCCATCGACCCGTAGAACCCTGTTAAATCTTCGTTCATAGTTGAATCTGCAAACAATAGCATATCTTTTGTATAGATCGATGCCTGCTCGTCAACAAATGTTTGAGTTACACGGGTAATGTCGTATGATTGATCAAAAAACTGAGGTACGTAATACCCGCTTTTCATTCGGAATTCAAAACTGAAATTCAGAAAACTGAATACGCTGGCTCTAATGCCGGGAACGGAAAAACCGGATCCGGATCTCGCTGGGCGGTAAAATGTAGAAGCGCCTGACGAATCCTGCGTTCCCGCTTCAGGAAAATTCAAGAAATTGAACTCAGCATATATGTCCAGTTTAAATACTTTTCCTTTAAGAACAGGATATCCAATATCAACCGCATAACCCGTTACTGAAGCTTTATTATCTTCAATACTAAAAGGGGTGCCTTTAAGACCAAGATTCGTTTCATTGGCATCCACAACATTGTTTCCATTCGCATCAATATCAACCAGCGAGCTGTCTAGTCCCGGATGCGGATCCGGAAAACCATCTCCGTCAGTGTCGTTCCAGAGAGAAACGTCATCCGGAAAATCATCAAAAATATCCGGATATGAATCATCATCTTTATCGGACATACCGGAAAATTGGTTCATATCCATTACAAAATTAGCACCGATTCGTAGCGGGAATTTTTTAGAGACCGTATAAGATCCACGTAAACCCATTAAGGTGCCACCTCGAGAAAAATCCTTGATATTTGAAAGAAATACTTCAGCACCCATTTTTCCAAAATTGACACCTGTATTAATGCCAATACGACGGATAGACGGGAATTCCATCATATTTGAATATCCGGAAAGCAAACCACCATATCCGAGCGTTACATTATCCATAGAACCCCATTTAACCCAAAATGGATCTTCCTTTTCTCCCCAACGAATGAAGAGGAATTTGTCAATATAATCACTGGCTTCATCCCATTCATCTTTTCGAATTTCGCCTGCATTATCAATGTACAAAGCAAGATCAAGGCCAATGCCGAGTTTCCCAATTTTGAATTCCGGACGAAGCGCTAGCTGATTGTAAAGAACACCATCAATCGTAACCGATCCAACACCTAGACCCAGATCAAATGGTTTGTCCGGTACGTCTTTTGTATCTGCATCAGGTTCGCCTGCATCTTCACCTTTTTCAGCTGACTGCTCTTCAGAATCTTCCGGTTCTTCCGTTTCCTCAATCTCTTCCTTTTCATCTACTTCTTCAGATTCCTCAATTTCTTCCTGCGTTTCAGAATCTTCTTCAGATTCCTCTTCTTCAGCTTCTTCCTCTGGCTCTTCCTGAAAACCGGTTTCCGGGTCTTCCGGATAATCTCCGGGTGCGGCAGGTGCTTGCATTAAATTTCCCATGGAATTTGAGATCGCCTTTTGCCCGGCACCTACATTAACAGTTTGTCCTGTAATCTGATTTGTTACATCAAAATTCCCAGACTTCCCTATAAAATTATCAACTCCAGCAGGATTTACGATTGCTGCAAATTCTGTTCCTTTTACACTAGCGACAGACACCGGAGTTTCTACTCGGAAATTTTTAGTACGCCCTTCTTTATTAATGTTATTTAATATCGTTCCCTGATCAATTTGAAGCGTTCGAGTATTAGATGTTTCGATAAATTGGAATTCTGTATTTTCACGAACTTTCACTACTGAACGATCATCAATAAATATTACAACCGCAAAACCACTTTCTCCGACGCGCATCGCATCGCCATTATTGATTGCCAAACCAGGTTTAGCTGCCTTATTGAATGATGAGCTTCCCATCGTTTTCACCTTTACATCTCCATTGGACTTCATAACTCGTGCAATCGTTTCAGCTTGTCCAATACCGACAAATATTCCTAAAAATGTAAGTAATAATAGTTTTCGATTCCGTTTCATAATACCTCTCTCAATTCTATTTAATTCAATGCTAAGCTGAAATTTACTTAATTATTTACAGACTTCAAGTGATTCAGTTCGCATTTTCATTATTTTGGTTCAGATAATCTCTTACGAGCACAGCGATTGGATAAAATGGATGTTGTATTGCTGTCGTCAATCCAATTTCGCAAGTCAAGCTGGTAGAATATCCTATTACCTCTTTTTCTGTGTTTTTCCACTTTTCTGTAATGTCTGATGTCGCGCTGGCTGTGAGTTCTGGATGTGTCAAACCTCTATCTCCGGCAAACCCGCAACAAAAGGAATTTTCCGGATATTCCACAGTTTTTGCACATTTTTTTGCAATTGCTATTAAATCTGAGTCAGTTTTCATCTTTTGATCCGAGCAGGTTGGATGGACCAGGATTTTTCTCTCTAATGGTGGGAGGACTTCCTTTTTCAATACAGTTTTCATGAAACTTGACATGTCCATAAATGTCAAACCGAATTCTGAAGATTCTTTGGAAATTTCCATGAATTGGGTCATGCATGGAGACGTATCTATTAAAATTGAGTATTTTCCATTGTTTGATACTTCTTTTAACATGGATATGGTTTTCTCTGCCATGCGTTTTCCTGCCTGTGCAAATCCTTTTGAAACAAAAGGTTGCCCACAGCAAAACGTATCAATCCCATCAGGAATCATTAACTCTATCCCCGCACTCCGGACAATTTCATCCAATACATCTGCCATGCTTTGTTTTCCACCTGCACCAAAAATCCTACTAATACAGGACGGGAAATAAATCATTTTTTTTCCTTGCCCAAACAAGCCGGGTTTGATTTTATTTGCCTTTTCCGGAAAATTAAGATTCCATCCCGGGAATTTGGGAAATATTTTTTGCGTGATTTTTGAGATACCAGTCATAATTGTATCACCGAAAAACTTTCCTTTTGCTAATGCCGTTCTTGCGCAAAACTGGATAAATGCAAAATGGTCCACACACCAATTAGCAAGCGCAATAGAAATGTCACTTGCTTTAGATTCTCTCAAAGACTTGATATACGACCCTGTATTGATATTGACCGGACAGGAAAGCTGACACAATCCGTCTGTAGCACAGGTATTTTCACCATCGTAATGATATTCCTTAAGCACCTGAATAATTCTTGGGTCATTTTTGGATCGCATGGATACAATTTCCCTCGAGACCGCGATACGTTGGCGTGGTGTCATGGTTAAATTTTTTGAAGGACAAACTGATTCGCAAAATCCGCATTCAACACAAAGATCAATTTTTTCAGAAACATTGGGTAATGGCTTTATATTCTTTAAATGAAGTGAATTATCCCTATTCAATAAAACACCTGGATTCAAAATGTGATTAGGATCTGAAGCCGATTTGATTTTCCACATAATATCATACAATTCGCCGCCCCATTCCGCCTCAACAAATGGTGCCATATTTCGTCCGGTTCCATGTTCTGCTTTTAATGAACCGTCAAATGTAGTCAAAGTCATTTCGGCAATATCTCTCATCAACCCATCAAATCGGCTGATTCCCGTAGATGTATTCAAATCAACAGAACTGACGAAATGAAGATTTCCGTCTTTCGCATGCCCGAAAATAACCGCATCTTTAAATGTCCATTTTTGAAATAATTCTACTAGAGAATCAACCGCTTCCGGCATTCGACTATAATCGACACAAATATCCTCTGTAATTAATGTCGTTCCCGATTTTCGCAATGATCCGACGGTTGGGTAAAGACCTTTTCTGATTTCCCAAATTCGATTTCGAATTTGAGTTTCGGATGAAAAATTCTGCAATATTTTTGATTCTTGCTTTAATTCTAGCTGAATGGCATTGCACATTGCATTGACAGTTTCCTTGTCATCCCCATGGAATTCAATGAGCATTCCCGTCGAATTCTTATTTAAAATGGTTCTATCGTAAATAGGATTATCTCTATACGAAATGGTACAAAGGGATGCGTAATCCATCAATTCTACAGCGCTGGCATTTTTTTCTATTAACATCGGTATAGATTCACAAGCGTCATGGATGGATTCAAATAATAATAGTCCTGTAGATTTTACCAACGGATTAGGAATTGTGTTCAAAACAACTTCAGAAATAAATGCTAATGTTCCTTCGGATCCCACAAGCAAATGAGCAAAAATATCCAATGGATTATCATAATCAAGAAATGCATTAAGTGAATACCCTATCGTATTTTTAATGCGATATTTATTACGTATTTTTTTCATCAAAATAGGTGAAGATTCAATCTGAAATTTGCATTGGTGAATCGCATCGCAGAGATCAGATTCTTCTGACAGAAACCTTTCTCGATCTTCCTTATTGTCTGTATTGTAAAGATTTCCATTTGCCAGAATAAACCGGATTGAATCCAAAGTATGATATGCATTGAATTGGGTGCCACAAATCATTCCTGAAGAATTATTGGATACAATTCCTCCAATCATACATGCATCCATAGATGCGGGGTCCGGGCCAATCTTTCGACCGTATGGTGCTAAATAACGATTGGCATGACTACCGATAATTCCGGGCTGTAGTCGAATTTTGTCACCATTTTCAAGTATTTTGAATGATTTCCAATCTCTCACCGTTTCGGCTAGGATTCCTTTTGTGACGGATTGCCCGGATAATGAGGTTCCCCCAGCACGAAATGTGACTGGAATCTTGTTGGAGTAACAATGTTTCATCAAAGCTGAAACATCCTTATCATTTCTGGGACGGACAACTGCTTCGGGTACTAGCCGATACATGCTTGCATCATGTGCGTAAGCAAGTCGATCGATTAATCGAATAGATACGCGTTCTTTAGGAAGAACGGAGTTAAGCATCATTAGAATTGATGTAAATGAGCTATGACTTCTTTAGGTACAGGAATAGAATGATTATTGTTATAGTTAAATGAAACCATCCTGAATAAACCGACGCAAAGAGGATGGTCTTTAGTCTTTGAAAAAACAGCGCCTAACAAGTCAAAACTCTTATTCCCAACCCTGTTTACTCTATGGCATATATTTAACTCAACCGGGTGCTCACATTGGTCAAGATATACAATATCCATTCCACCTAAAATAATACTTTTATCTTGTTCTTTCCGTACACTTGAGAATCCCATAGAAACATAAAAATCCGTCCGGGCGGATTCCATGTAGGTAAGGTAAATTGCATGGTTCAAATGTCCAATCGCATCCATATCTCGCCATCTTGAATTCATTTTAATTATATGATCAAAATCGGATCGAGTTAACGCGTTATAATTTGAATTTTTCATATTGCGGAGAGGGAGGGATTCGAACCCCCGATGATCTAGGACCATACCGCATTTCGAGTGCGGCGCATTCAGCCAGGCTCTGCCACCTCTCCCCTTTGGTTCTATAAATTCCTAAAGGATCATTATTTACCAAAAATCTTTGGTCAATTTAAATGGGTTAATCCTAAGATTTTTACGGAAACAGATTATATCTAATAATGTGAAAAAATGCGGAAACACCATCTCGCCAGGTGATTTTTTTTCCTTCATCATAGGTTCGTCCGTGATAAGAAATCGGTACTTCATAAATGCGATACCCTGCTTTGGAAACTTTTGCTGTAAATTCGGGTTCAAATCCAAACCTATTTGATTTAAATGTGATTTTTTCTAAAATTTCTCTCTTAAACATTTTATAACACGTTTCCATATCCGTTAAGTTTAGGTTAGAAAACATATTTGACATAAGCGTTAACATTTTATTTCCAAAATAATGCCAAAAATACAATACTCTATGCGGACCGCCAAGGAACCGGCTGCCGTAAACAACATCCGCATTTCCGTCAATTATCGGTTTCATTAGTTTTGGATACTCTTCAGGATCGTATTCAAGGTCTGCATCCTGAATTACAACGATGTCACAAGATGCTTTTTCGAATGCTGTCCGCAAAGCTCTTCCTTTGCCATAATTTTTTTCATGTTGGTAAAACTCAAGTTTCACATTTGGATATTGATTCTTCAAATCATCCAATGCATTCTTTACCACCGATGCAGAATGATCTGTAGAATAATCATCCACAAGAATCATTTCATTAACGCAAGGTGATTGCGCTACTTTGTTCAATAGCGCCACAACACTATTTTCTTCATTAAAAATTGGAAGAACTACGGTTAATGTAAGATTTGATTCGGGGGAAGTCATGATTTATACTTGAATTCAAGGACATAATTTTCGGGTGCTTGTGTGACATACACAAGCTTAAATAATTCAGGATATTTTTTTACAGCCGGCACTAAATACCGAGGAGTAGATGAAAACCCTAATTGATCCACAATAACATATTTTACTTCATTATCTACCAAATGTTGAACTACCTCATCCGGTTTAAGAGAATATTTATATCGTACACACTTTCTATCGCTAAAAAGGTAAGTAAATTCTCCTTTCCTGCAAGAGATAATATCAGTTTTATCTGAGTTCCGCTTAATCCATTGAGATGCTGATTTGTATTGCGCGAATTGCACAGGATAAGATGATCTCCCAGTTTCGATTCTTGCAATATTTGAACCGATTACACTAATGAATACAATTCCCCTGATCCATAATGATTTATCCCAATTTTTCAATAGTGAAAATCCATAAGTTCCAATTAATAGTAAAAATGGAAGCATCGGAATAACAAATCTTTGGGTAGTCCAGACAGACGGCCATATCAGCAGAATACCACATCCGCAAACTGTGATAGAAACAATTAATGAATTCTTTTTTCGAATTCCGTTTATGATTCCTGCAACCAAAATAATGGTGATTAAAATTGCTAGGATAGTAAAAACAATAGCACCCTGACCATTTCGTATTGCAGCAAGAGCATTAGCATTAAATATCGTCGGAAAAGTCATACTAGGAATTATACTATTTGAATACAGTAAAAAATTATCTACCAACCGTTGAACCAAGTCACCAAGCGAAGCCATACCAAGTTCGGGTCTATACGGGTTTATTTGAAATATTTTTGCGCCATATCCACCTGCTGATACTCCATAGAATTTTTTTATTATTCCCCAAAATAATAATGGGCCAATTGATGAAATTCCAAATACCACGCTTTCTTTCCATTGTTTATTGATGATTAAAAATAACAAACCAGATGGAACTAAAAAAATTAATGCAGATCGGGTCAGAAGACCAATCGCACAAAATAATCCTGCTATAACAACAGGTTTGTAATTATTTTTTGTTATTCTTTGCAAAAATCCTACTGTCATGATTGCAAAAAACATAGATGGAATTTCAGACATAACCCAATGACCAAAACTAACAATCTCAAAATTTAAAGCAAGAATGATTGCCAATAAAAATCCAATCAATTTTGATTGAGGGGAAAATGCCCAATAACACGCCAAGACAGACGCAACATAAAACAAGGTAACAAGTATTTTATAATCCACAATGGTACCGGGAGTAATCCAATGAGTGATTGCAATTAGTAAAGGGAAAATTGGTGGATATTGACTGTGAAATGATTCTGCAGGCGCATGCATATTCTTATAACCATCACCATCGGCTATTGCTTCCCCCAAAATTATATAAATCGCATTATCACCGTTAGTATGAAGAAATTTATCAAATGAAATCACTGCCATGAAAACGCAAACTATAAATAATATTCCATAAGATAGGGTGGGATTTTCGGAAACCCGTTTTAATCTATCTTTAATCGTAACTATCATAATTCATTTCTTTTTTTCATAAAAAAGTTTGATAAAATATCAGCACATTCGTTTTCCATCAAACCACCAATTACGGCTATTGGTTTCCCTAGCCTACGATCCCCGCACATTTGATAGAGAGATCCGCAACACCCTTTTTGTTCATCATAGCACCCAAATACAACTTGTTTTAATCGTGAATTGATAATTGCTCCGGCACACATTGCACATGGTTCTTTGGTAACATACAAAATAGAATCGTTCAGCCGCCAATCTTCTAGCGTATTGGCAGCGGCTGTTATAGCAATGATTTCAGCGTGGGCTGTAGGATCTTTTAATAATTCGGTCTGGTTATAACCGCGTCCAATGATTTTAGAATTATGAACAATGATTGCCCCGATAGGGATTTCACCATTTTTAAGAGCCTTCTCAGCTAGTGAAAAAGCTTTTTCCATGTAAGATTTATGAATTCCGTTCATTGGGAATTTTTAAAATGGATTTTTGTATTTTTATTCTACGGGGTCGCCAAATATGTCTGTAACGAATCCAACTGAACGGCTAGTTCTCTTCTACCATCAACTGTTAAAATATCGATATTTGCTACACTAATACTAGGATTTAACACAGCCCAAATTTCGGAAACATGATCCAAACTTTGTGAAAAGTTTCCTACTCCGAAATTGGACATCCCAAGTGTCAACATGACATCAAGATAGTTCATCGTTGTATCATGAGTAAATGTCCAAGGTGTTTTATTGAATCCAACAGTTGCACCAATTACAGTGTCTCCCCAAATGATTGCCATGGAATCGTCACCCACATTTCCACGTGCATTGTACGCAAAACAAAGTCCTGCTTTTAATTCATTTGCAACATCAATTACATTAAACGGATCATCGGAAAGCAATATCCCTTTATTGAAGTACTTGATACTTGAATCTATATAAGTCAATTGTCCAAAAGACCATGCAATACCGTTGTACCCATCTTTATAAATCGTATCATTTTGAATTGAATTCTGAAACCAAAGAGCGCTGTTAGAAAAGTCTTCTTGTTCATACAAAGTCCATCCATACTCCGACATATCTTGTGCGGTTGCATCATAATTATTTCGACAAGCATCACCCATAATAACCATAAATATCATAGCTAATATCAGACCTGAGTTTTGAAAAAGTTTTTTCATCGAATTAACATAACTTTTAATGTTTTAGCAATTCCTCTATCAGTCATCATTCTTGCAAAATAAATTCCGGAAGAAACTGGAACACCAAATTCATCTTTACCAAACCAGCGAACCGAATATCGTCCGATAGATTTATCTTCATTCACTAAAGTCTTTACATGTTGCCCGAGTAAATTATAGATTGAAAGATTCACTTTTTGGCGAGGACCCTGAACTATCCCGAGATCATATTCAATCGTTGTTACTGGATTGAATGGATTCGGATAATTTTTATGGATAGAGGTCATTTCGGGGACAAATATTGTTTTAAGACCAAGTTTGAAATATCCCATTTTTTCTGACCATGCTCTAACCAAACCATATTCAGTAATAGAAGGAAGTTCTTCCCACTTTCCACCGTCGATTCTCCTATGAATTGCCTGGTTATCATCTGTTGCAGGAAGCATTACCTCAACAGCTCCATCAAAATCAAAATATTCATTTCCCAATAAATATGAGGCTTGATCGCCAAAATATGGACCAAACATGGTGGAATCGGAAATCATCATTAATTGATCATTTCTAACTGATCCGGGGTATCCGTTCACCCTAAAACGCCCATCTATACTTGAACCGGTCCAAGTTCGTGCAGAGGTTGCGAGCGATAGGTT
Source organism: Candidatus Neomarinimicrobiota bacterium (assembly GCA_018651745.1). Taxonomy (NCBI): domain Bacteria; kingdom Pseudomonadati; phylum Fidelibacterota; species Fidelibacterota bacterium. The sequence continues at coordinate 18,765 of JABIDL010000020.1, forward strand.
TATTCCTTTTGAAATTGAAGTATCACCTACAATTCCTTTTGCCAAAATATCAAAAATATAAACGCCCGGACTCGTAAAATAATAATTTCCAGCATAAGTGTAAAGACCTACAGTGTCAATTGCAATTGGAATACTCTGAACTTCCACAGAACATCGCTTAACCTTTTGAGCGGTATCTGTTACAAAAAGATCATAATAATTCGTAAATGCATTATTTTGTACAACACTTAAAAATAAATGCGGCCTTGGAACTCGAAGAACATCAATCGTGAATGTGACTGTGTCTGATTTTACGTTAGTTTCGGAAAAAGTGGATCTATCTCGAACAATCAATCGGATGACCGATGAATCTGACCAAAGTTTTTGTGGTTCAAATTTGATCAAATATCCAGTCGTGTCTATAGAAAATGAAGTGTCAGAAATTGACATGTAACCAGAATTCGTTAAAGCGCTTATATGAAAATAAAGTAGCGTATCATCAACATCTGTTACATAAGAACCCAAATCAAGAATCAGTGAATCATTTTCGGTTACAGTAGTATCGGAAAGCAGTACAGTTCCTTTATTTATTTCAGGTGCATCATTGTTGGGCGTAACCGTGACAAATGTTGTATCGCTTGCAAGCGCCCCTTGTGGGTCTGAAACTTCAAAAATGATTTGATAATCCTCAATATAGTAATTTGAATCTGCATCAAAAGTTGCAAAAGTGTTACCTCCACTCGTATCAATGGTAACTTGAATTTTTGTAGATCGGTTTACTGGAAGGTTTAAAGAGTTCTCTGAATCAGAAAATAAAGAATTCTGTTTCGAAGACGTTTTAGGTTGATATTTTCGTCTGATATTTTCCTTGGCAATGTCTGATGTATTTGGACCAAAAACGAATGAAGGCATTGTTCTTGGATATCCTGGTATATCAGGCGTTGTCGCCAATACAGCAGTCCAACTCAGTTCTGTGCTATCGTTGTCCACATCCGTTGCATAAGTTGTCATTGTGTATTTCACTGTATCCTGATAATCTTCTTCAAAAGATATTTGCCTTGCTGGTGTTACGATGGAAACAACAGGTGTATCATTCACTCCAATCACTGTCATGTTCCATGCAGTGGAATCAATAAATTTGGTTGACTCCCAATTGTCTTTCACCCAAGCAGTGATCGTATATTTCCCGGTATCGGCCTGAAGTGGCGTCCACGAAACGATAGCGGAATCCTTGCTAATTTGGGTAATAGTGGCTGAATCTGCAGAAATAGTACCTGTAATTCCGACAGATTGAATTTTATAAAAACTTATAGAATCGGATAGTAAAGTAAGAAAATCTGGATCAGACACAGTTAGTGTGTCTTTCCATAGAATATCTTCATACGATATTGCAGAATCCATTGAAGCGAGAGTCGGTTTTGTATTATATCTTCGAAAAGTAGCGGAAGCAAGTGTATCTGAAATGTTTCCAGCAACATCGAATGCGCGGATATGAATGCTATACTCATTATCGTGCTCTAATGGAAGCAAGGTGTCAAACGATGCTGTTGACATCGTATTTACCCAATTCATGAACTGGGTAATAGAGTCATCCCCAACATGTGCAATGGCAACTTGATATTTATCAAGACCAGAAGCGGTAGCGGGTGTCGGTTCATCAAAATCATCCCATTCAACTCTAACAGTATCACTAGAGATCAATGTATCCACATTTAATGTATTTCCAACGGTTATTTGGTTTGTCCCAATAGTCATTTTGTTTGGATCATAAACATATTTGGTTATGCTTTCTGTTCCGTTAGTAAAATTCCCTGCAGCATCATATAAAACAGCCCGTGTTACAATACTATCGCCTTGAACTAATCCTTCCGGTGTTAAAGCTGCAAGTATTTCAGCAGTTGTCTTGTAAACAACCGAATCAACGGTAGTCTCAATACTGTCTTTAGCTCCAACCTGAACCCACGTTGCAGCAGGCATACGCAGAGGAATGCGCATTTGTATGTAGATATCCCCGCCAAAAAGTAAGGTGCCATCATTTTGATCAATCGGAACCACAACTGATACACTGTCGGTTTCACCATTAATCCATCCAGCAACCTGATTGTAACCGAATGTTGTAATCGTGCTGACGGTAAATGGGGTCGGATCTGTATTATCTACAACAAACTCGGTACTATCCACATAAATTAATGTTTTATTACCAGCTACATCGTAGGCAGTTAATGTAGCCTTCAGGTTACCATCATTCGTGCTGCTGTCTGGCAAAGTGAATGAAAAAGTCCATGTTGTATCATTATTTGAATTATTACCTGCCGTACCGGTAAAAGAAGCAGTGGTAGAATCGGCATATTGAACATTTAATACAGGTTCAGGATTTGTCCCGGTATGCTCATTAAATTGTGCAATGAGAGTAATTTGATCTTGGTATTTTCCAAGATTAGTGAGATGCGTTTGGGTAGTATTCACATAAGTCAACGAGCAGGTTGGCGCGGTATAATCTAAAATGACATTAGCCAAACTAGAACTTTGAACAAGATTCCCAGATGTGTCTTCGCTGCTAACATATAGCGAATATGTTCCTTCAGAAATACTTCCTTCTGTAATAGTAAAATTAGTTCCCGTAGAATCCGAACCTACCACTGATATAATACTATCAATTGCCGTATTTGCAGTATCTACAACCATGAATTTCATTTGTGTACCCGATTCTAGATTTGTAGTTCTAAAAGTCGGTGACCGATCTTTTGTAATATTATCGTTGTCTGAATCTCCCAAATCTTCTGTAGAAAGTAAATCCGGAGCAGAAGGTGTAGAAGGATCTATAAGGTCAATAATGACTGGATAAAGTGCTTCACTTGTGTCAGAGATATTTCCAGCTGAATCCATAGCAAACACATTAAACGTATAGGTCCCGGAAATTAAAGCGCTGGTTTGCAACGTATCAGAATCGAGTTGGGAAGTCCATGAGGACGAAACAACCGTAGATGAATCTTTCAGAAGAAACACAGAATCAATAATTCCGGGACTAGTTGGACTTACGCCTGTAATTTCAAACTGTGGTTGATCAACGTTTGTTATTTCATCTGTGTTTGAAACCCATCCGCTGTCTATAGCAGTTAACATTAAAGGTGCACTATTAGGTTTGGCAGGAGCTTCTGTGTCAATTTCCACGGATACTGCTGTAGATGCATCTGAAAGATTTCCGGCATAATCCCGCAAAAGAGAAGAATAACTGTAAGTTGCGTTTGCTGTGACTGTATCGGTAGAAACTATATCCGGACTGGTGCTGGTAACATCTCTCCCGACCGTATCGGTATTTGTAATGATATATACTGAATCTGTTGCGCTTCCTCCCCAGACATTAAATCTTGGATTAACAACATTGGTTAAATTATCTGAATCTAGTACACCGCTGTCATCCGCCGAACGAAGCGTTAGCGTAGGTGCGGTAGGAGCTTGCGAATCAAGTGTAATATCTAATAATGATGCGCCGGAAAGGGTTGTGGCGGTATTTCCGGCAGAATCCACTGCATATGCGTGAACTGATATAACACCGTTTCCAAAAACTAAAAAACTTGTATCAATTGTAGATAACGTAATATTTGTAGAATTACCACTGGTTACAAATCCATTCCCAAGTGTATCCTGGACGCTACCTTTTTTGAGAACTACGAAAATAGAGTCACCCACAAAACCATCATCACTCGTGATTGTAAATTGTGGTGTAAGTTTGTTCGTTAAATTATCAGTTGAGTCTACGCCGGAATCCGATGTTCCTTTTAAATCGGCAGAAGAAATGGAATTGGGATTTGTTAAGTCTATTGTTAAACTAAATCCATTTGCAATCGAGGTTGTGTCAGAAACATTTCCCGCAGAATCAATAGCAACTGCTCTGAGAGTGTACGATCCTTCAGGTATATTGGTTTCAGGTGTTAAATTGTCTGTTCCTCCATGGCCTATAGCTACAACCGAATCTACCGCGGTAGTAATGCCGGTATAAAAAACTCTAACCGAATCTCTGTTGTTTGCATCCAGGTTTGAAACAATAATTGTAGGTTTCTGAATATTTGTATATCCATCATTATCGTAATGACCGGAATCGTCGGTAGATAAAATTCCTGTAATTGACGGAGCATTTGGAGCATCTGTGTCAATTTGTATATAGAAGGATTCAGATGTTTCAGATGAATTTCCAGCAAGATCAATTGCCTTCACACGTGCCCAAAATTCATTATCGACTTGAGATGAAGCTGTTAATGTTGCTGAACCGGACACGTCAATTGGTCCTGACACTACCACAGACCCGATACTGACAAGAGTTCCAAAATAAATATCTGCTGAATCGGGATAATCGGCATTTAGTGAAAATTCCGGTGTATTATCATTGGTAATACCATCCGAAGAACTAATCCCAGGGTCGCTGGTAAGGGTCAGATTTGTAGGTTTGGTCGGGTTGGTAACATCCAAGACTAAATTATTTCCCATCGCGCTGGAAAGTGAACCAATATTCCCGGCCGGATCTTTTGCAATTGATTTAACAACATGCGTTCCCTCTGTTGCAGAGCTTACAGTTATATCCACTGTTGTTTCTGATGCTTTTCCTCTTCCGACCGTATCTGTGCCAAAAAGAATGAAAACAGAATCATCTGCAGTGACTCCACTGACTGTGAAAATAAGCGTAGTTTCCTTTGTTACATCATCATTATCAAATTTCCCGCTATCATCAGCTGCTTGTAAATCAATTCCACTTGGAGCATCTGGACCTGAAACGTCAATTGTAATGGATTGATTAAATCCTGTCGTGTCCCGCAAATTTCCCGCACTATCTAAAATAGCTGCTGTAACATAATAATTTCCTTCATCCTGATTTACTGTTGGTTGAAGTGTATGCGGATCAGCAGTAATAATTTCCGCATCAACGGCATTTGTGGATCCGTCAGACTTATCCGTGAAATATAAAATGATGGAATCCGCATCGGCAATACTGGTACTAGAACCTGATAAATCAATTTCAAATTTGGGACGCTGGTTACTGGTAATTTTATCTGTCTGACTTTCACCCGTGTCATTGGTTTCATCCTCTACCATATTTATGCTAACAAGTGCGGCAGGAAATGTAGAATCTATACTTACACTAAAAGCAGCGGATGCATTACTAACATTCCCCGCCAAATCTATATCAGTATAAGTAATTGAATACGTTCCATCTGCACCAACATCGGGAATGGTGATTTCTATATTACTCGTTGCCCCCGCCAAAGCGGTTACAACTTTAGATCCATCCTGATAAACATAAATAGAATCCGTGGAAGCTTCTGCAGCAAAAACAAAAGTTGGAGTTCTTCGGTTTGTTAATCGGTCATTAGTTAATGTTCCCGTGTCGTGCCCAGATTTAAGACTTGGTGCAGAAGCAGGGTCGCTCGGAGCTGAAGTATCCACAACGAGGTCTGGGGTAAGGTAGGATGTTGCACCAGAAGTATTTCCGGCAGAATCAACAACAAAGGCTGCTATAGAATTATATGTTGCTGCGCCCAAGGCGTTTGCTGCAGGAACTGTAAGCGTAATGGTTCCATTTGTCGCAACCCAACCGCCTACCAACACCGTAGCTCCGTTTTTAACTTCTATAGAATCTCCAGCCAGCACGCCGGCACCTGTCATAATAAATGTTGGGGTCGTATCGCTGGTATAATGATCAGATTGGCTGAACCCTGTATCAACATTTTCATCCGTATCCAAATTTGGCGTTACATTTGTAGCGTCTGCATCGGTATCAATTGTAACAGAAATAGAATTTGATGCGCTTGACCGATTTCCTGCCGGGTCAACTATGACAGTCGTGACCGTATAGGTTCCATCAGTTATGGCACTGCCTATAGTAACATCCACAATATCATCATTATCTGTGGTGCTGTCTGTGGCTGATCCATCCAGATAAATTACTGCCCGTCCAAAAGTCCAACCAACATTGCTAACCCAATTTGATAATTCTGATCCACCCACTCTAAAAGTAGGAGTATTATCATTGGTTAATCTGTCCCATTCGGAAATACCACTATCCGTGCTAGACAATAAATTCCATTCATTGGCTTGATCTGCATCTTCTTCGGACACGACCAATGGTGGCGATGGCGAAGTTTGATCTAAATAAACATATAAATATGTGGAAGTACCTTCGCTTCCATATTGATCTTTAGTAACCGTATATACAGAATTAGTGCCGGCGACGAGAGATGCTGGCCATTGATATGACGCGGAACCAGAACTAGCTTCCACATGATTTACGGCAGATCCAACATAAAGGGTAACTGTATGCGTACCTCCAGCGTTTGCATTTGAAATGCTAAATTCAACACCATCATCATTCGTATAATTATCAGAATCGCTTCCGCCTGTATCATCGTTCGCAACTAGGTCCGGTTGGTCAGTAGCTGTTGGAGCTGTTTCACGAAATTGAAAAGTTCCTGCTGTAAGGGTGTCTTGTTGGGCACCATTATTATATCTTATAACATAAACCGTAAAGTTGACACCCGTTCCCCGACCCGAAATATTTTCAATGGTTGAAGAGCTAGTATTTGATAAAGAATAGGTACTAGCTGAAAGGCCATTTGTAGTGCCTCCAAAATATTTCCACGTTTCTCCGGCTACTACTCCATAAACTGCATATCCATTCCCATCACCTGAATTACTTAAAACGATTCCAGTTACATCAATATCTGTATTTGTATTATTCCAATAATAATCAGTTCCACTTCCCGTGACTACATTGCCACCATCAGGGACAGCAGTCTGTGCTTGTAAGAAAAAAACGGTAGCCCCTCCTACCGTCAATAGAATCCTGAGGAATTTATTCATGCTCAGTTATGATTTATATACTTACGCCGAGAATCAAAATTCCGTCCATCCAACTTACGGTACCAAGGTCAGCCCCCTTAGAGTCTTTCACGCCAAAACCTGTGGTCGATCGGACGCCAAACCTGATTTCCACCGCATTACCGAGTGTAAGTCCATAAGAAGATTCAGCAGTTAATCCGAAAACATTTCCGACGAGACCTGCCCCCAGTTTTACTTGTCCGGGACCAGCAGGAAAGGACAATATTCCCATAGCCAAAAAACCACTGAATTCGCCGCCTACAGGCTTGTAATTGGTAAATGAGAAAGTTCCAAGTTCAGCACCCAAGCGGAATCGGAGCGGTCCGACTTGCATCAGTGCAGGAAATTCAAGTCCTGCTTTAAAATCAACACTGGAATTGTATGTATTTAATTGGTGATTTACAAAACCGGGTGATGCACCCATAATTGTGAGCGAATATCCCTGCCTCTCAGCAGCATCTGCTAATTCAACATCCTCAAGTTCTCCTTCTCCGTCAAATTCTTCGTCTTCATACTCTTCATCATAAATTTCTTCGTCATCACCTTCTTCATAAAATGCATCATCTTCTTCATCAAAATATTCATCTTCTTCATACTCTTCGTCCTCGAATTCATCATCATATTCTTCATCTTCATAATCTTCTTCATACTCTTCGTCTTCATAATCCTCATCATCGTACTCGTCCTCATCATCCCCCCAGAATATTTCGACGGGATCATCCGAGTCATCTTGTGCAACCAGAGTACTTCCAGATGTAAATAATAGGAAAAACCCAAGAAAACCGGGTAATAATATTCGATATATATATTGATTCATTCGCGCCTCATTTGGACATGCTATGTGTAATTTATTTTTCATTGAAGGAATCCTTACCTCGCGTGGGAATTCTTTCGGTAGGTGAATATAATTCTCACCGTCAATCCAATGCAATTGCAAATCTGACATAATATAAGTTTCTTTTCTACTAAATTATAAATGGTTTTATATGTAATACTAAGTGATATAGATCAAAATTAAGAACTTAGAAAAATCTTCCTAATCTAAATCCAATTTAGTACGCCCGGGAGGATTCGAACCCCCAATCCCCTGGTCCGTAGCCAGGTGCTCTATCCAATTAAGCCACGGGCGCATATTTTTCGATGTTCTAAACCAAAATTTAAGGGATTCCTCTATCCAATACCCCCGAAATTATGACGTAGCTCGTAGGGGGATCGAACCCCTGTTGCAGGAATGAGAATCCTGAGTCCTAACCACTAGACGAACGAGCCAATGCGCTGGGGAGCAGGGTTTCGAACCCCGATTGCCTGGGCCAGAGCCAGGTGTCCTGCCGTTAGACGACTCCCCATAATGATTATCAAAAATCGGGCGGAAATATACGGATGTTTACCGTGTTCGCTCAAAGATTATTTACAGTGTTGGGGCTATTATTTAACCAGGAATGCTTTGCGCAATTCCTGAGCAATCGGTGTTGAAATCTTCACAAAGTAAATACCGGAAGAATAAGCGGAAGCATCCCAAGTAAAGACATGGAAACCACCAGACATGTAAGGATTATCCACCAATGTGGCCACATGCTGACCTGTAATATTATAAATGGAAATATTGGTATACATTTCATACGGAATTGAGAATGGAATGGAAATTGATGGATTGAATGGATTTGGATAGAGTGCCTCAACTTTTAAATTTTTGGGGACTTCAATTTTCTGAGGTAAGCCAGATTCCGAAGAAACTTTAATCAGACATCCGCCTGGGCTACATGCTACAATATCTGAAATTCCTCGTATTTGAGATGGGAAATCCATGACTAATTTATATTGGCTTTGGTTCCCGCTGATGTCTGCAACAATGACTTCCATATTTCCTTCTAACATTCGTGATTCAATAATCCAACCATTAGGCAGATAAACATTCTCAAGAACTTCATTAGAAACAGGATGAGAAAGGGTGAATTGGATTCCACTAACCTCATTTGAACTTTCAATTATAATTGATGTGCGGTCACGTCCCGGCAATATAGAAATTTCTCCGGTACCGGTTTCTCCTTTACTTAAATTAGATGATGGATATACTATTTGGTAGGCAAGTTGCACAATATCTAACATACTTACAGAGCCGTTGCCGCTGTAGTCTGCAATTTCCGCGGCGCAACCTGGATAATCATTGTCTTTCCAATAATCTACAAGTGTCAATACATCAAAAATATCAATAGACGGCGCATTGTTAATCATATCACCATTGATATTCCCGGCAACCCAAATATTTACATTATCGCAAGGATCACAAACGTCCCCCGGACCATCATTATCAGTATCTAGCTGATCAGGATTATACGTTTCAGGACAATTATCAACATCAGATAGTATTCCGTCACCATCAACATCAGCATTCATTGCATCTATTAATATAGCATTTACTTGAAAAATTTCATCACTCGATGAATTCTGCACAATAGCGATAACTTTCAAATTTTCTTGCACCCAAGAAGAACCAATATCAAACGATCCGGAATAAACTTGAGATTCTCCCGAAGAACTAATTGTCAAATTTTCCGGAGGAGTGAAATCTCGATTTACATTTCTGGCCATATGATATTGGCCTACTGCACCCCAATAGGAATATATATTATCTTCAACTAGAAAAACATATACTCGCTGGTTAGAAGAACTATGATCAGAATCCATAGACACTGTAATATCATAATCAATTGTACCGTTATTGACCAACCCATTAATATCTATCGAATAGGGTGATGTAGCGCCAATCATTCCGTTATAGATAATAAGAAAATTATCATACATAGGCGGCCAATTTGCATTGGCGTATCCACCTTCAGTGCTTTCCAAGCCATTCCATTCTGAATGAGGAATCCCGTTGATAGTGTACAAATTTGCTCTCATATCGTACATTGCTGGAATAGAAAAATCAGAATTAGAAGGTGTATAGACTGCGTTATGAAGTTCTATACTGAAAAGCGTTTCGGGGAACTGATTTAATAAGGTGTCTATCGCAAAACTTGCGCTTGGGCAGTATGGTCAGTCAAGCCCGGTAAAATCTTCTACGAATACTTTTTGATCGGAGCGGCTTGCCATTTCAACGATTTCGCGAAGATTTCCCTTAGAAACCAATTGATTTGGATTCGAAATCAATTTTTGAGAAAAGATTGCACTCACCACTACAGTAAGAAATAATATGTTTTTATTCATTATTTAATCCGAGTTTATTAATAGCCAAATTTTAGTTTTTTCAATTTAAGAATAATTCAGTCTTAAAACATAGAAGTGAAACTGATCTTGAATCCGTCTTCAAATGCTTTTATCTCTCGACATACACCATTACTACAAACCAAGCCTCCTTGCAAAGATCCATACATCACAGATAAGCGATGCGTAGGTGAAACATTATAAACTGCATCAATCGCAATCCAACTTCGTTCAATTTTCGCAAATCGCTTCAATAATTTTTCAAGTTCGTTCCCTGTAGAAGATTTAGCAGTCGTCCCATATTGGAAAGTTGAGATATTATCAATACTCAATGTGAATGACCATTTGGGGGATTTAGAAACAGATAATGCAAAAAAGCGATTTTCTTGCTCCGGTTTTCGAAAAAGGCTTATTGATGTATCCAATGTGGTTATTTCGTTAAGTTTATCTTCCTGAACATAGTTTTTTGTAACATATTGATATTCACTCGAAATTCCGATATTCAAACCATTGGGAAACAAATAATCAAATTCTATCGGAAGGGATGTACCCTGTATTTCTTCATACATCAACCTACGACTAGAATCAGTATAGATATTCCTAATCAGGAGTGAAACGTCATTCAAAAAATTGACTCCGACATTAGAATGCAATTTATCGTTTAAGAAAAACCCATCTATGTTCACATTCATTTCCTTTACCGGATTGGATGGTTTTTCTTGACTGAACAAAAATCCGGTTGTTGAATTTGGAACCCAAGTGAACCAATCAACTTGTGACCAAATATGGGTTCGGCTTGCCTGCGCAACATGTGCGGAAAAAGTGATTCTATCCGTAATCGGACCACTGAGTTCAATTTGAATTCCTTTCTCGCTGTTAAAATCCACTGGATGCGTTAAACGATTTTGTAGGGTTGATGTAAATTCATTAATTCCAATTGGAGGTTGCTGAAAAGGCGTTCGCCCACCATAATAATTCACAATATCAGATCGGTAGTTAGGATCAATATCCAAAAATTGATACCTTTTCATGTCCACACTAAGCGTCCATAAACCTAAATAAATGTTCATATTTGCAAATAAACCATGACCACTATTTTCCGATGTTGTGCTGTCCGTATGATCTTCAAGTGTATTATTATCCACATATTCTGCGTAGAGATCGAAAAAATCGCCAAAATATTCGATCCTGCTGCCAAGCATTGCAGTTATCAGCTGCACAGAATCCGGCGGAATGGGGTGATTTTCTCTGGTACGTAAATAAGATAGTCCAAGATTCATTTTCTTGTACTGCGCAGAAAGGTCGACACCGAAAAGGGAATGGTCAATTTCATAATTGTGCACACGATCATTGAAATTATTCACATAAATGCTACTTTGGCGGATAGTACTCTCCCCTGAAATAAATTTACTTTCCAACCAATCATTCGAATATTGAAATGATAATCCCCGAATACCGTTGTCAAAATCAATAGACTGATCATCAAACTGGTTCAGTACCAGCCCTCTTCCCCAAATCTGGTAAATGTCACCAACTTTTAGCAGGAACGGACCATTATTATACTCAAAGCTTATTTTTCTAAGACCATTGAATGATTTTCCAAGTTCTGGTTCCGGGCTGAATTCAAATTCTCCCCAAAATGATACATGATTCCAAAATCCATTCAACGCAAGATGTGTTTCAGAATAATTGAATCCGTTTTCGCTTTCACCAATTTGAAGTTCAGAATTCCCGGAAATTGCTACCTGTCCATGCAATATTATTGTGGTAAATAGGATGGCAACCGAGTGCCGCATAAAATCAATAATTGTTAATTTTCTTCAGATTTAGACAGGTTGAGAACCCTTTGGATTTGGTGCTCAATTTCCACTTCATCGCCAGCCATATATCCTTGGTGACGCCATACAATTTCACCCGCTTGGTTAACCAATAACGTAGTAGGAAGCAACCGGGCATTCAATTTTTCGGAAATTTGTTTATTGGGGTCCATCGCAACAAGAAAATTGAATTTCCTAGAGCGAACTGTAGATTTTACTTTTGACAAACTTTTCGGAGTATCTTGATTGATGCTTAACACTTTAAACCCGGTTTCTGCATATTTTGCGTGGAAGCCATCCAGGAAACGCATTCCTTTTAAGCAAGGTTTGCACCACGTAGCCCAAAAATCAATCAGTACAGGTCCATCCTCTAGCAATTCATTCATAGTCATTTTTTTGCCATCAAGCATTTTGAGTTTGAAATTGGGAATTTTTGTGGTGTTTACAGAACCTTCTGCCAAAAGGATAGTAATAAGACAAATTGAAATTGTGAATAAATATTTCATCAATTTTTTCTATTTATTGAAAAATGAACACTCGACCGTGGATAATAATCGAGCATTTTTTGAAAGGGAATCCAATCAGTTTCAACCATCTATAAATAAGGTCGAAGAAATAATTCTAATTCGTGTTCAGGAATAAACTTGAGGCTGATTCTTTGAAGGTTTCTTGCTTCATCAACATCTATAATAAATGAATAGTCCACCGGGATATTAACTGCTTCCATAGCAACTTGAAGTGACCACCCACCAACGGTAAAATCTATCAATTGAGCAAATTTTCGTTCTACAATATAATGAATACGTTCACTTTTGGCCGTGTGCCACACTTTTTCCGGAGTATCCACAATGACAACTTTTACTGCACCATTATTATCGTAAAACCGTATGACCGGAACAGCACGGTATTTACCAAATTTAATTCGTTTGGTTAGTTCACCGGGGAAATTGAATTTGTCTTTATCAAAAAAGAAAACTGTGAGCGCACCTTCTTGCTTAAGTCCGGAATATGGCAATGAAGTAAGCATTTCTTTAATTACATTGCCTTTAATTGAAAAATTTACCGGAAGATGAATGGTTATTTTTCCGATGTTATCTTCTGAATAGATAAAATCTGGACGCGTAATGGTTACTTCATACGGATCAGCCATAAGTTTGTCAAGAACCCCAATCAGCATGGATGTGTTTTCTGCCATATCGGGATCGCCGGAAATAAAAGGGTCGGAAGTAATATCCATAGACCACTCGCCACCGGATTTTTTATAATTTGGTTTAATAGGAATTCCTCTCGCGCCAGCCATAATATCCATAGACGCCTCTAAAGCTTCAAGGGATTTGTCTATTTCTATACCCACTTCAGAGGATGATCTGGCATAGGATTTGTCCATTGGACTTGGCTTAGATTCAAGTAAAGCAGGATATTTCGAAGGTGCGATTTTAGGCAGGAATGGTGTCAGCATTGTCTGGATTGCCTCCGTTAATTTTATATTGAGCTTGGGGATTTCATTATATTTTTCAGAAATTTTTCGTCGATCAGCTTCCTCCCAAGTTGCAACGTCAATCAATTGAATATTGATTTGGATATTATCTAAAGATCTCGAAAACTTGCCAAGTAACAGTAGATTTTTAGATCCGCGAGGTTGGTGTAGCATTAACGAGCGGTTATCCATAATTACTTCAAGATCTTGTCTATTTTTTAAAACAACTCCCTGCTGGTTTGTCAGCTGAGCATTTAGCATATCCACGAACCCCTGGGCAAGCCAATCTACGGATTCATCCCGTTCAGTATTTTCGAACTTGAGGATATAGACGAAAGTCTTTGGAGCAGAAAAGGCGATAGTAGAAAACGCTATTAGCGCAATGATGGTTTGTTTGCTTCTAAGCATACGAATTCAAATTAGTCGCTTTGAGGTAGTTTTTCCAATGCAAATTTAAGGCGACGGATACAAATTTCTTTTCCCAATATTTGCATCAATTCAAACAATGATGGGCCAAATCCAATTCCTGTTAATCCTAGTCTGACAGGATGAATTAATTTACCTGCAGATATTTCGAGTTTTTCTGCTGATACACGCAATGCCGATTCAAGGTTTTCTTCTGACCAATCTGTCAGTCCTTCTAAAGACAAAACATAATTCTGTACGAATTCATTTATCGATTTATCTTTCCACCGTTTTCGAACTGCTTTTTCTTCATAATTTTCAGGATCTTGAAAATAAAAAGCACTTAAATTTCTCAATTCGGATAAAGATTTGACGCGGTCTTTCAAAGAAGATATAACTTCCATCGCAAAAGATTCTGTGGATCTGTTCGCCCAATCCGGGTAAAGTGCATTCATCATTTCAAATACTTGAGGGCCGGTTAAGCGAAACATATGTTGTCCGCTCACCCAATGTAATTTCTTCTCGTCAAATACAGCACCTTTTTTTTGAACTTGCGATATATCAAACAATTCAACCAAATCTTCACGCGTAAATATTTCCTGTTCTGTATCCGGATTCCACCCCAACAAGCCAAGGTAATTCAATAATGCATCCGGCACATAGCCTTCATCCCGGAATTCTTGGACACCCGGCGCACCATGGCGCTTACTTAACCTTTTTTTATCCTGCCCCAAAATCATTGGTAAATGTGCAAATTCGGGCTCAGTAAAACCAAATAATTTATAAATAATGAGTTGCTTTGGTGTATTTGGGATATGATCTTCACCTCGAATAACATGTGTAATTTCCATCGCATTATCATCCAGTACACAAACAAAATTAAATGTTGGGCTCCCATCAGATCGAGCAATAATAAAGTCGTCTATTTCGGAATGTTGCACGGTTATAGCACCGTAAATAAGGTCTTTGTAGTGGGTCTCCCCTTTGGGAATTTTTATGCGAATTGTATAGTTCTCTCCCCTATTCAGTCGATCGCTCTCTTCTTTTTCATCTAAATTTCTACAGGTTTTAGCATACCGATAAACACGTTTTTCTTTATCTGCAATTTTTCTATCCTCATCAAGTTTTTCTTTAGAACAAAAACAGCGGTACGCATTCCCGTCTTTTAAGATGTGCTGGATTGCTGCATGGTAGGAATCTTCTCTTTCAGATTGAAAAACGAGCGGCCCGTCCCATATAAGACCCAACCATCGCATAGATTCGCAGATTTGATCTACATATTTCTGTTGCGATCTCTCTTTGTCTGTATCTTCGATGCGTAGATAAAACTGACCTCCTGTTTTTTTCACAAAAAGCCAATTGAACAAGGCTGTCCGAGCACCTCCTAAATGAAGTTCCCCTGTTGGGCTGGGAGCAAATCGTACTTTAGTCATTTGATTGAATTTAATTCGAACATAAGCTTTGCTAAATTACAAAAGATAAATCAAAGTAAAGAAAACAACTCCGCAAGAAATCTATCTGTAAAAATGATGAATTCTAGGAATTTGAAAGATGAGATGATGGATGGAAGCAATACAATTTCTAATAGAATAAAACCAAATACCATGCCCGTTCCAAATGGAATTTGAATGGGGTTTTTATCTAAATTTTTTATTTTCATCATTGCGACCCAATAAAGAATTCCAAACACAGAAGCAATAAAATACATTAAAAAAGAACGATAAGGTCCAAGATAAAATCCCAAAGAAATTGCCAAAAGTATATCGCCACCGCCAAGATTTTTGCGTTTATTAAAAACTTGCACTATCCAGCTGACACCCCAAATAAATCCCGGACAAAATACCATCCCGGCTATATGGTATTTCCATGAAAAACTGCCAAAAAATAATGATGTTGCTAAAAAGATGAATGAGGCGATTAAAAGCCCATGATAAATTTGAAAATGTTTTAAATCAATAATGGCAATTGCTAAAAGGAAACAAATCCCCAGACAAAGTGAGGTCGTTTCAAATGGATGATTGAAATTGAAAAATAATATCCAAATTCCAGCACAAAGTAATTCAACGATTGGATATTGCCATGAAATCCTACCCGAACAATAGCAGCATTTTCCTCCAAATATGAAAAAGGAAAACAGGGGAATGTTCATCCACCACTTAAGAGGTGTGTTGCATAAAATACAATGAGAACCGGGGGTAATAATACTTTCTGATTTTGGCACCCTCACGATTAGAACATTGATAAATGAACCGATAAGTAAACCGAATAATATTTTAAGAGTAAGAATCAAGGGGCTGGAATCGTTGCGGAGGCGAGAGGATTCGAACCTCTGGTCCACGTAAGTGGACGCTGGTTTTCAAGACCAGTGCATTCAGCCAGACTCTGCCACGCCTCCAATTTTAAGTATGAGTTAATATTGATTGCGGAGAGGGTGGGATTCGAACCCACGGTACGGGTAAACGCACACACGCTTTCCAAGCGTGCTCCTTAAGCCACTCGGACACCTCTCCAATATCTAAACAATTCCAATAAGCTGTTTAAACGCTTCTCCACCTTTGTATGATTTAATCTTCTTTTCCCTTTTTCGTGCTTCTGCTATTGTACCATAATTTTCTATGTGAATCAACTGTAGTGGCCTTCTCAATTTAGTGGATTTTACCGATCCATTGTTATGAGCAATTAATCTTTCTTCAAAATTTTTGGAATAACCAATATAATAATTTCCGTCTTTTAAACTTTGAAGAACATAAACACAATATTTACTCATATTGATTATAGGTACATCCCGCAGAATGCGGGACTCCTTAAGCCACTCGGACACCTCTCCAATCGAGCATAAAAATAATTAATTGGATTCTTCGGATTTATCCTTTTCCTCTGAATCTTCAGTACCATTTTCTTCAACAGTTTCATCAGTTTCTTCGGGTTGTTCATCTTCCGGTGTGTCGGCATTTTCGGCCTTATCTTTTTCTTCAGAAGATTCTTTTGATTCATCTTCAGAAGAATCTTGAGACGATTCTTCCAATTTAATTTCCGGTTCTACGTTAGGTTCTGGATCTTCTTTTGAATTAGTATCTACAGGTTCTTCATTCTCTGTATTTTCGGTTGAACCATCTTCAGTTTCAACATCTTCCAATGATTCTGTAGTCGCATTTTCCGCTTCGGTAGATTCATCAACCTTTTCTTCTGCATTCGGATCCGGTGATGATTCGGAAACTGGTTCTTCTGCGAGATCTTTTTCTTGAGTGTCTTCAGATTGTTCAGCCCCTTCTTCCTGCACTGCATCATTATCCAAAACAATATCCGCCAAATGAGCTTCTTCATCCATACGCTTTAAAGCACCGTCCAAAGTTTCACCATCGTTCATTTTTACCATTTGTTCATTAAAACGGTAGTACCCAGTCTTTTCGGATAACACACTTTTTACATATTTAACAAATGTAGCTGCTTTATCCTTTTTGCCTTTCGCTTTATCTGCAAATGATTTTTGTTTCTTAGCCATTGTTATACTTTCTTTTGATTTATGTTAATAAAAATTATCAATGAATTTAGTGGCTTATTCGTATTAATTCAAAAACCAATTCACCTTATGGTTTGTAATCATACTCCATTATTTCTCCATCAGACCAAGATGTTGGGTTTTTCTTTGCTTTTGTTAAGACTTTAATCCTATTTGGTCCAATAAATTCAATTAGACTAAATCGTTTTTCACCTGTATCCGTTTGTTCGGTTTCTAATATCCACGGAGAAGATGAATAATCAATGGTATAGGTTCCAAATGTCTGATTACTAATCTTACTTCCAATGGCTGCACCCTCAGCGAATTCCCCCGTCAATCCAAATGAACCATTCAGCGGTGTAAAGGTCCACACCACCTGCATAATAGGTCCCTGCCAATACCAATTTCCTTCAAGGCTTCTGACGTACGTTATCCCGTTAATAGATACCGGATCATTCTCGTTCCCGGCAATATCTTTTCCGGAAAAAGATAAACTATATTCCGTTCCGGGCGATAATTCATTCATATTGTTTAATTCAATATTAGGATGTTCACCTGCATTTAGTTCATCATCAATTAATAGTATTGCGTGTGGCGCTTGGGCATCGGGATTGCCTCCGGTTCGAGAGAAATTAACAGTCGCCGTTGTTAACAATTCTGAATTTGAGTAGGTCAAATTCGGTCCCAGCATAACTTGATTCCCACTTGGTTTTTGAAATAAAATTTTAGGTTTGGTTATATCATACAAAACATCATTCGAAACGTTTAAAATAGAATTAGAAGTGTTAGAATTATTTGCTAAATCCATACCTTTAAATTTGACCAGATATATGGATCCATCTTGCAATGTTGCAGAATTTGATAAATGAGTTGGCGATAATTGAACAATCTCTAATTCCAAATCTTGTAAAGATACTGAATGCGGGGAAGATGGATCAGTGGTCCCTCCTGTTTGAATATAAGTTATGCTACCTTCTGATAAAGGTTCGGATATTTTATATGCTAACTTAGAATTATTTATTGTCGAATTATTTTCCGGATATAACAATTCCAATGTTGGAGGAATATCATCGTACACGATATTCATAACAAGTTTTTTACCAATATTCCCTGAAAAGTCCGCTCCTTCAAATGTGATTCGGTACATCGTTCCCGTCACAAGATCTGGTTGGATAACCGTCTCCGACGAATGACTTCCTGCAGATAGCATTTCCGAGGTAAAATCTACTCGATGAGGCACACTCGGATCATCAGTTCCTCCCATGTATTTCCAAGTAAATGCCCCGGATTTTAATGTTTCATTTATAGTGAACTTGACTAAAGGTGAATTAATTCTACTCGTCATTTTTGGAAACAGATTGGTAAACATGGGTTTTGAAACATCATAAGTAAGCCCATGAGCAAGGTCTATTCTGGTGGAATTTCCTGCTCTATCTGTTCCCGTTGCCAATAATGAATACACTGTTCCATCCTGCAATTCCGTTTGAAAACTTAGCGACCCAAGAGTTGGCATACCGTTTGCCAATTCGGATTCAGAAAATTCAATATTGCGAGGACTTAATGGGTCTGTTTCGCCGCCGGTAGCTGACCACACAATTGATCCATTTACCAATAGCTCATCAATTTCGAATTGAACATTAGGATCTTTAATGAACATTTTTGTTACGGGTAAATAATGGGTAAAACTGGGTGGCTGGTTATCAAAATGCATTTCAGTTAAATGTGCTGTAGCAGAATTCCCGGCAAGATCAACACCGTGTAACGCCATTGAATAAGTCACATCACTCACCAATTTCGGTGAATTACTCAAAAGGATATTATCATATTTTCCTGCCAACAAATATTGGCCCGTCAACAGCTGTTGATGTGGCGAATTTGGATCCGGTTCACCGGAAACCCGCGTCCAAGAAATGGCTGCCTCTTGCAAAGTCTCACCTATCCTAATTCCAAATCTAGTATGATTGACAAACGTATCAACCAACGGTGAAGTGATTTCCAAAAATGGGCGATCTCTATCAATTTGGATATTTTCTACAACAACAGTCGTAGCGACATTTCCTGCTAAATCTTCCCCTGAATATGAAATCGAATACGTTGATCCACTCACTAATTCCATACTTGTCAAATCCAATGAATATTCTCCTGGATTTAAATGATTCGCTTCCAATGAAAAGGTATGTGGGCTTTTGGGGTCTATTTGCCCACCGGTTTGTATAAGGTTAATGTCCCCTTTTTTAAGGTTTTCATCGGAAAAAATATTTACCATTAAATTTTGATGAAATGATTTTGCTTCAGGATAGTGAATGGAAAGTGCTGGATCAGTAATGTCATAATTTATTTCTGTAAGCGTGACAGTCTCAGATCGATTCCCTGCAAAATCCATTCCGTCAAAACTAATTGTATAAATACTTCCATCTTGCAAGGGATGATTGACATTTATCAATTCGTGGATTCCGTTGCTTAACTCATCCTCTGCCAATTGATAAACATGCGGACTCCCGGGGTCTGGGGCACCACCGGTTCGAAAAAATGTTATTGAGCCATCTGCCATCTTTTCTGATGACGAAAAAGAAACAGTAGAATGGTTCACTTTTGAAGAAGGAATTGGATAATTCAATGTTAGCATGGGAGGTTTTACATCAAATAAAACGTTTGTAGCTTGAGCCACCTTTGCAATATTCCCCGCATTGTCTCCTCCTTCAATCGAAATCGTATATCGCCCTCCATCCGCAAGTTTATCCATGATATTGAGGTCAAATCCAGAATGCATTCCTTGTTCCATTTCTATTCCAGACATTTCATGAATATGCGGTGAATTTGGATCCTGCGTGCCACCGAATTGAATAAATCTGATTTTTCCCCAAGCAAGATTGTCTGAAAGCATATAAGAAACATCGCTGGTTTTTATCTGTTCGGAATCGAGTGGCTGACTAATTGAAATTATCGGGGGCTCATTGTCAAAACCGACATCAGAAACCACATTAGATGTAGCTTCATTTCCTGCAAAATCGACCGTAGATACTGAATAATTATATATTGCGCCGTTTACAAGATTTGGTCTGTTTGTAGATAAAAAATATAAAGCTGAAAGGTCTTTTCTGCCTTTTTCTAATTCGGCGCCGGTCAGTTGAATGAAATGTGGAGATTCAGAGTCCATTTCACCATCCGTTCGTTTGATGGTTAATGTAGCCTCTTTTACATTTTCATTGATTGAATAGGAAAATGTTTCTTCACGGATTTCAGAATTCGATATCGGGTTCAATATATTAATTTCCGGAGGGTTAATGTCGTAGGAAATATTTGAATTTGTAGCGGCATCGCCAACATTACCGGCTAAGTCAGTACCCGATAGCGTAATAGAATACACGCCGCCGTCTTCCCACACATCCAACCCCGGAATCGTTACATTATTAAAATTATTTGCATTCAAATATTCACCGGACAATGCTACTCGTATTGGTTGTTGACCATTTTGGAGCAACTCGATGGATCCCTCCTTTAAATGTTCACTAATGCCAAACGAAATTGAACTTTGCCTTACAAATGTGTTAGACTCGGGCGCAAATAATGCAATATTTGGTTTTTCGCTGTCAAATTTAATATCAGTTATATTTGTTGGACTTGTTTCATTTCCAGCTAAATCTTTTCCATAGAATTCCATTTCATATACAATACCACTTTCCAAGCCAACAGATGGCGGTAACTCACCCCCTCCTATACCGGCTTTAAGTCTATTTCCATCTAATTTGAGTTCAAATTTTCCTTGACCTAAATTTTTTGTTTTGCCGATGCTGATTTTTCCTTCGGTTAAATCTTCTGTCAGATTGTACGAAAGGGTAATTGAATTTAATAATGTGTCACTCGATGGTGAAATATGGATAAATGCAGGTTGGGTAATATCATACTTAATATTTTCCAAAATTGATATTTCTGACAGATTCTCAGCGCGATCAAATCCCTGGATGGCAATTGAATAAAATACGCCATCTACCAGATTCAATCTATCCATTGAATAATCATTATATTCACCTACTTTCAAAAGTGCATCGGTTAATTGTAATCGATGCGGACTGGCTTCATCGGCACCATCCGTTGCTGTCCACGTTATATTACCACTTGATAAAGTTTCATTTGTGGAAAATGAAAAACGTGTATGATTAACAGAAGAATTGGAAGATGGTTCTGTTAATTTGATTTCCGGTGGTGTACCGTCGTAAGTGACGTTTATAATATCTTCTGCAATACCTTCATTCCCGGCTAAGTCAACTCCGGTAAATTTGATAGTATTTGGAATATTTTCTTTGATGGATAATAAAGAGCCAGAAATAATATGTATTCCTTTAGCTAAATATTCCAGTCCCAAATCAATTTGCGATTCTTCATATTCACTCGAAATCCAGGTTATCGAACCACTTTTGAGTGTTTCATTGAGAGAAATTTTCATATCAGAATTTGTGATATAACTATCACTAACCGGTGATATAATATTCAAAATCGGCATAGAAATGTCATAAATAATGTTCGTTTCAATCAAAGGCTCCGAATTATTCCCTGCAAAGTCAGTACCAATGACAGAAATAGTGTAATTGGTTCCATCTTTTAAATTTCGCATGTGGCCTACGAAATTTGGATTTTTTGATGCTGTTTTTAACTCTTCCGGGGATAAGTCTATTGTAAAATTTTGATTACCGGATATCATCACTTTTCCGGATGCCAATACTTCAGAAATGGTAAAGATGATGTCATCTGAATTAATAAAACTATTTGATTTTGGAAACAGATTCGTTATTTCTGGAGGCGTTCGATCAACCCTGAATTCTGTTATTGTAACTGGTGTAGCCTGATTCCCGGCTGGGTCTGTCGCTTTGATGGAAATATTATACAACCCACCGTCTGTTAAGATTGGTTGAATATATGTATCTGAATGATGGATTCCTTTTTTAGCTGCTTTTTCTGCGATTTCAAAAAGTTTATGAAGCGGAGCACCGGAAATGTCTTTTCCATTCCATGCAATAGAACCGGTTGCAATGTTTTCAGAAAGGCTGTATTCAATGTCGGTTAAGGCACTTATAATTTGACTGTTTGGTGAAACAATTTCGATTACAGGTGGCGTGATATCATATAAAATATTATTAACGTAAACCGTATCACTATAATTTCCTGCAAAATCAGTTGCATAAAACTGAAGGTCGTATGTTGATCCATCTACGAGATTTGGCTGATTTTTTAAAACTATATTAGTAGTCAATCCATCGTTCAATTCTTGGCCCTCTAACACAATGATTTTCGGAGATTCTGTGACAGTTGTTCCACCGGATTGAGACCAAACCATAAAGGCAGTCTTCAACTTTTCGCTATTATTAAAACTTACTTTCGTATGATTCACTGCGGAATTTTCTTTCGGCATTGTAATGGATAACCTCGGCGGAGTAGAATCAAAAATGATGCGTTGAATTGTTTTATTAGCAATCATATTTCCTGCTCTGTCTCGTCCTGAGAATTCAACTGTATAAATTCCTTGTTCAACGAGAGTTGGACCATTCAAAAGAAAAACATCTTGGTGGTCACCCTTTTTCAACATCGCATCTTTCATATTAAAAATATAGGGACTATTGGAATCAGGTTTTCCACCGACAAATCGATACAATACAGATCCTTCAAATAGATCTTCGTTGATAGAAAACCCGATTGCCGGCGTGGAAATATATTGATCATCCTGAGGATATAAAGGTGTTAATACCGGAGCGGTTATGTCATACAGGATATTTTCTATCGTAGGAATATTTGATTCATTTCCGGCTGGATCTTTTCCACGAATAAATACCCGATAAATTGTTCCATCAACCAATAAAGGCGCTCTTACGATGACCTGATTATCTTTGTTTCCCGCGTTCAATTCAAACCCAACCAGAGGCTGGATATGAGGTGAATTATTATCATCCCTTCCACCCATCTTTTCCCAAATTACTTCTGCACTCAACAAATCTTCGCTCAATGAAAAACTGATTTCTTTATGATTTACCGCCGTTCCGGATTCAGGAAATGTCAAAGAAATATCAGGAGGGGTAAAATCATACATGATATTAGAAAGAATAACTTCTTCAGCGTGATTCCCAGCGCGATCTGATCCATTAAATGATATAGAATAAAGGACATTTTCTAACACATCAGGCATTCCTTCAATTTCGATTTCTAAATGTTCGCCGGGTTTTTTATCCTGATCTGACCAAATAACTTCGAATGGATCATTTAACTCCCCATCGGTTTCGGTTGGATTCCAAACAATCATGCCTTTATTTAGCTTTTCTGATAAAGAATATGAAATATGTGTATGATTCAAAATCATTTCGGACAATGGATGGGGCACTGAAATAATTGGTTTGGAAAAATCGTATAAAATATCTTCGATCATCAAAGTATCAGATTGATTCCCTGCTCTATCTGATCCTCGGAATTCAAGCTTGTAAATTCCACCATCCACAAGTCTAGGATTATTCCTTAGCGTAATGTCTGCATGAATCCCTGATTCTAATTCTTCTTTGGCCAGATTCATTCTATAGTTGTTCTTTGGATCTTCTTCCCCTCCAGTTCGAGTCCATTTAATTGACCCTTCATGTAATTTTTCAGACAATGTATATGATAAATTATGATGATTCAGGGCAGAACCATTAAGTGGCATTAAATCAGTAAATTTAGGTGGACTTGCATCAAATAGTATATGTTGTATTTGAATCAATTCCCCTTCGTTTCCGGCATAATCTATTCCGGTAAGGGTAAGTGCATATTCGGTTCCATCTACCAATTCGGGTTCTTGTTCTAAATTGATTCGAATTTTTTCACCTTTTGTAAGTTCATCCTTTAGAAGTGGGACGATTCGTGGCGAACTAGAATCAGCGGTCCCATCCGTTCTATCCCAACGAAATTCAGCAGCTTGTAAATTTTCATTAAAAGCAAATGAAACAGACGGATCACGAATAGCTACATCATTTATCGGATAAATCAAGGTTAGAACAGGTGGTGAAATATCGTAAAATATAGAATCCACATTTACAATTTTAGATATATTCCCGGCTAGGTCAACGCCAGACACCGAGAAACGATACATTGCACCATCAACAAGCATAATGGATTCGGTAACATCTAATTTGAATTCTGATCTTTCTTCAGAAATCATTTCTCGATCAATGATATGCGGCGCATTCACATCTTTCAAACCAGCCATCTGACGAATTTCTAATTTCCAAGATTGAATTGCTTCATCCGTTGAAAAGGTCGTATTCCCATTATTAATAAACGAAGCTAATGGAGGATTCGTAAGAGAAAATCTTGGTGCGGTAATGTCATAATGAATCGAATCAACTTTTACAGGAATTGAAATATTTCCAGCTTTGTCAATTCCAATCATTTCAAGTTGGTATATTACACTATCCTGCAAATCAGTTTGATTGGTTAAAATCATTTTTCCTGAATCTGGAATCAATTCATTTTCAATAAATTGAATAGTATCAATGGAAGTATTAAAATCAACGTTGTCAGGAATCCACATAACAAAAGCACGTTCCATAGATTCTGAAACACTAAACCCAAATTCCGGTTGATTGATATGAGGATCCACGTTCAGTGTTAAAATTGGTGGTGAATTATCAAAAACTAAATTCCGAATGATTCGCTTATTTGCCACGTATTCTTTTGTTGTAAATCCTGTAAATGTAACATCGTATTCCAAACTGTCGATCATAAGAGTGTCAACTCTCCAATCAATCAGATGATTCCCTGTTTTAATTTCAGCCTTACTCATTTGGAAGCGTAATGTATCTTGAAGATGACGCCAAGTAGAATCAGATAAAGTCCACGCCAAAAACCCGTACTCAAGATCACCGTCCAATTTATAACCAACTCGAGAATGATTGACTAAGGATGAATCTTCAGGAGACAAAAAATGTAATATTACCTCCGTTCCATCTGCAGCAAGATTGATTTCAAATGCAAGTGTATTTGTCGAATCATATTCAAGAATGTGAGTAACATTTGTAATTGGGTCAGTAGCATACAGCCATTTACGCATAGATTTGCCGGAGGGTCGTTTAATCCATTCTTGTTTCGACATATACCCAAGAGAATCGTATTCAAATCTAATGTTTCCGTACTCAAACGCATCCACATCTAAAAACTGATAGGTTTCAACTCGTCCGCTCTTATTAAATGTTTGGATGGTAAACCGGTCATTCCATCGCTTTACCGTATCTACTCCATATACATATTCGATATACGCTTCCGTTTTTTCCTCATGACCAAATGTAGTCTTTTGAACCATTACCGTATCATTAATCAGGATTTCCTTTGTGGATAGGTCATCTGTAGAGTCCGCGTATGTATATCGCTCAAACCGAGTCATGTCACCCTGTTCGTTTATGATGGATTTTAGGATCAATTTCCCTTGAGAATCAAAATCAGCGCGAATGTATATTTTTCCGCTTACTTTATATTTTGACACCGGCTGATCACTAAGAAACTCAGCTTCGGACTGATAGTATTTCGTTTGATCTTCCGAAAGCGCAAATAGACATAGCGCAAGTGTGAAAATGGAAAGGATAACCCGTTTCATGGATCGAAATTTAGGCGATCCTACCCACGGATGGAATGATGAGTTATTTTATTGTTTTTCTGAATACTCGCGTCTTTTTCGCATTTTTTCAACTGCGAGTTTCCGCATGTCTTCTACCGAGTCGAATTCGTCAACAATCTCTACGCCAAGAAGCGTTTCGATTGCATCTTCTAGCGTGATCAAACCAACTGTACGATCATTTTCATCCGTAGCAATAAATAGATGTTCACGTTTCTTTACTAACAAATCGAGTATTTCCGAAACAGATTTTTTTTGATTAACACTTATCACAGGTCCTGCCAATGTTTCCATCGTTACATTAAATTTATCTTCAGCTTTACTTTTTATGATTTGATATCGCCGCACCATTCCAATGATGTCATCCAAATCGCTACCATAAACAGGAATCCGAGAGAAAGATATATTTTTATTGGTATCAAGAACTTCTTTAACGGTTTGGTTTTTTTGAAGAGTGAACAAAACAGACCTAGGCGTCATTACTTCTTCTGCGGTAATATTATCCAGTCGAAGAAGATTTTCGATAATCGTTCCTTCCCGATCTTCAATGGCGCCTTCATCTTCACCCATTTCTGCCAAAACGCCGATTTCTTCCCGCGTTACCTTTATAACAGCTTCATCTGCTCCGAGCCAATTAGACACTAATTCCAAAAGCAAGACAAAGGGATAGTTAATCCAAATCATCAATTGGATCATGTAAGCTGTTGAGCCTGAAATTCGTTTCCAATGAATTACACCAAGTGTTTTAGGTATAATTTCTGAAAAAATTAGAATAGACAATGTCAAAATTCCAGATGCGATTGCCACCCATTCTGATCCAAGGAGTATATATGCCTGCGCACCCACACCTGCAGCGCCAACCGTATTAGCAACTGTGTTTAATGTTAAAATAGCTGCCAAGGGTCGATTGATTGACTCTTTCATTTTTTTTAATATTTTAGCACTTTTATGGTTTTCTTTTTCCATCATCATAATATGGGTATGAGTTACAGAAAGAAGAACTGATTCCAGAAGTGAACATAGAAATGACACAGACAAGGCGAGTAGGAAATAAACAATTAACAAAGTCATATAGATAATGTAATTAAGTAGAAATCAATCTACTAATATTTTCCTTTCGGTATTTAAGTCCATATGGAAGATACACAACGGCAAAATGCAGAAGTCCCGCAATTTCAAGTCCGATTAGATGTTCCGGAAAATCACCGATAATAAACGGATTTTCAACAATCGGCGGTGCACAGATGTACATATAATTTGCATCTATTAACCAATTAAATATGCCAATAATCGGTAATAATATTTGGGAACCGAGGAATATTTTCCACCATGAACCGGGTCTCGGCTTGAATCCTAGAAGGATCGTACACATCAATGCACTTAGTATAATTCCTCCATGGGAAATATAATATTCTACAAATAAAAGCCCCTGCCAGCCTTGTGTAAATTCCGGCGTAACCAGCGAATGAAATGCGCCAGGAATTCCCCAGAAATATACCAATTCAAATAACAGTTGTTTCCTGACTAAAAGTACAATGCCGGAAAGAATTGCCGACAATCCACAAAGATGCAGCGGTAAACTGTTGTATATATCCCAGCCAACAGTATAATGAACATATGGATGCACCAAAATAGCTCGCGCAATCAAGAATGCAGCCACCGTCTTTATGAGCATTTCCCTTTTTATGGAATCAAGCTTTTTTCCAATAAATATAATCCCAGCAATTAAGCCGGCAGACCAGATGATCGTCTGCCACCAAATTGGCGTCAACGGAATAAGTATTTCGTGCGGACTGGTCAATGTTTATTATAGGGTTTTGTGGTGGTTTAATTTTTTGAAAAACCTCATTAGAGACTCCTATTCTCATTTATTATTCTAATCCCGCACACGGAGTGTCGGGAGAAGAATCTCAAACGTCTGGTTCGTATTCATAGATTATTTGAAATCACCCTCCGCCATCCGCCGAATCAGAATGACAGTGAAAAACTTGAGAAATTTTGTCAATTCTTTTGGAAGACTTTACTTAAATACACAAGGCGTCCATTTGTAAATCCATTGTAAATGCGCGACCCTTTTACAGCAGCAAAATCATTGAAAGCACTTCGGATAAATCCCGGGACAAATTGGCTAATGGCTTTTTCTTTTCGATTCGTGATACCATCCAGCGCTTTGAGGACATTTTCGGTAATGACTTCCTCTTTGACTATGGTCAAACCTGAATGTTTAAATACAGTTTCCAATGCATCCACATCATCCGCCCCACGCAAATCCACCCAGGAAAAAATACCTCCCGGTTTTAGCACGCGCTTCACTTCGCCTACGAACGATTCCATGGAACCGTAGCAATGGGACGATTCCACGTTGATGACTGCATCAAAAGTTTCTGCCTCGAAAGGCAAGGACTCCGCATCCCCTTGCACATAGTCTAAATTATCTTCATTAAAAAACTGGTTGGCGAGTCCTACGGCGTTTTCCGAATAATCCAGCCCTGTCATGTGAGCCGGATTCAAATAGGATGCCACATACCACGATCCGCCGCCACGGCCCGAACCGACCTCCAATATCCGCTTTCCGTTTGGATCTGCAGATTGTGCCGCATGGTGATAAAGCTGAATGAAATAGCGGTCTTCTTCGTCTTCCTCAGATTGTAGTTCAATCGGCATAGAACCGTTCAATGGCGCATATCCGTAATTCATAAAGCGCCAGTTTTTCCCCTCGTGTTTTTTTGCAAGTTTCTGATACCACCATTTCCAAATCGCTCGGCGAATTGTCGGCGAAAGTTGAATGATTTTATTAAAGAGTTTTGATAGCATTTATTTTTATCGGATAATGTGGTGTATTTCGTCAAATAAGTTTGTTGATTTTTGTCATACCGGACTTGTTCCGGTATCCAGCAAGGATAATCAAATGTTTTCTGGATACCAGGTATCCTTCGGATCCCGGTATGATACTGTTGTTCAATCCAACCCCTGCATTTTTCGCATTTCCGCAATCAAGTCTTTAAATGGTTTATAGTCTTGTATCTTGGCCATTTCAGCATCGTGTAGCAAAAATCCGATCCAAGCATTCATGGGCATCACATTATACACTTTTCGCAATTCCTTTAACGCAAGATCAAATTCGCCTACTAAAACATAAATTTTGGCCAATTGGTAATTATAATCCCCTCCTTGTAGCTTATCAGTCTCTATGGATTTTCGGGCAATAGCTTTTTCACCATTTTTAATGGCTTCTTCAAACCTTCCCAAATAAGCAAGAATCTTCCCTTTAGAAAATAAAAAACGTTCATCATTAGGTAATTCTGCCAATTTTTGATTTACATCAAGCAATGCTTTTTCAAAATATTGGTTTGCTTTCTCTTTATCGCCTTTTGTTTTATATACAATTCCCAGCAAGTAATCATTGTTTCTATAGATAGTCTGGTTTATTGCATCTTCTTCTTTCATACGATTAATGTTTTTTATGGCATTATCATAATCTCCTGAAATCAAATAATAAAAACTAATTTCACCATAAAACCAACTTTCATGGTCTATCTTTTTCGCTTCTTCCACCACTTTTTTAAATTCATCAATATCACCGTTCCGTCCAAATTTTTCAGTATTATTGAGTCCCAAACCCATACCTATCTCCATACCCATATCTTTGGCTATAGAATAGTAATTATCAAATTTTTCCGTTAATCCAAGCAAAGTACTCATTCCTATTAATTGATTTGGATATTGATAATTCTTTGGATCCATCTCCATACATTTTTCCATCAAATCATAAGATTCCTGAAATTTCCCCTGCCGTCTGTAAACAAGGGCCTGACGCCATAAAGTTTCAACATTATTTGGTTCAAGACGATCAGCAAGGGCAAATTCCTTTAATGCTGTTTCGTAATCCGCTTGTATATAATAGTAAAATCCGACGCTCTGGTGCACTTCTGCTAATAGCGGATCAAGATCCATGGCTTTATCCAATGCAGCCTTGGAGTTTGCTAACCGGGCTTCTGACCGATCCATACCTAAGAAATATATCCATGAATGAATTTCCCCAAGCCTGGACTGAATGTAAGCAGATTTCGGGTCCAACATTGCCGCCTTCTCATACAGTTCCATTTTTTTAGTATTTTCTTCTTTAATAAACCACTTTAAAGGTTTTGTTTTCTGAAGCAATTCATAGGCGTCCGGATTGGTGGTCATTGTCTTATTCAGCCGTTCCACATCCTTGTCTGTCATTTCCGTTTCCAGTGCAGCGGCGATGCTTTTTGCCACTTCTGTCTGAACCGTAAAAATATTGGCCATATTCCTATCAAAAATGTCCGCCCATAGATGTTCGTCTGTAATTGCATCAATCAACTGCCCTGTAATGCGCACTTGATCTCCAGCTCGCCGTACGCTTCCTTCTAATATATTGGTAACACCCAACTCCCTGGCAATATCCTTAATATTCATTTTGGTATCTTTATACTGCATCA
Source organism: Candidatus Neomarinimicrobiota bacterium (assembly GCA_018651745.1). Lineage (NCBI taxonomy): Bacteria > Pseudomonadati > Fidelibacterota > Fidelibacterota bacterium. The sequence goes on from JABIDL010000020.1 coordinate 49,102, forward strand.
CCGATGTTCGGGAAATCACTTTTAATCCTTCAATTTTAGAAAGGTACGTAATGATATCTTCCGTAATACCATCGCTAAAATAGTCATCATTCTCCCCCTCACTCATATTATCAAACGGCAGTACTGCGATGGAAGCTCGTGTATCAACCGGGGAAGTTTCGCTTTTGCCAAATCCAACTGCCACATAATATCCGAGTCCAATACCCAGTATAATTCCCACAATAGCAAACCACGAACGCTTTTTCCCGAAAGTAGCGCGTGTATCAGATGTTTCCATTGGCTGACTTCGGACAATGCCTTTGTTTGTTACATCAAACAACCACGAGAAAACGATAATGACCGGAAAACCAATGAAAATTAAAATAATAATCATCCGTCCTGCCCAGTCTGGAATACCAAATATAGGAAAGACAATCTCCACTATTTGCATAATAATAAATGCGACTACAGCATAGGCTGCAGCAGTGCGATAAACTTTGCGCTGTTTTAGTTCTTCGAAGAAAGACATTTCTAAATCATCTCTATTGTCATACCGGACTTGTTCCGGTATCCAGCAAGGATAATCAAATGTTTTCTGGATACCGGGTATCCTTCGGATCCCGGTATGACAGTTTTTGTTGGCAGTGTAATCGACATTTCATTCCTCGCAATGACGATAATTATTCTTCCTCTTCAGCGGGTTCTGGCACATCATCCACAGCATCTGAGCCTAACCTTACTGAATGAATCGGTACCGTCCAAATCTTCCCGGATGCATCTTTCAAATGATACCGAGTTGGAAAATGAATGATGGCATCAACAGTCAATTTGGAACCAATGGAAATCTCTTTCCCAAATTCACGGTGATCCCTGAGAAGCGTCACTTCTGTGCCGGCTTCTATTCCGCCGTGTTCATCAGACGGAAGATGAAATTCTTTTGATTCTCCCATATTAGAAATTAACAGAAGTCTTCCATCTTAATCCACATTCTTTATTCTAAACTTTCGTATAAAATTCTGACATTCTTCTATAACCATTTCGTTTTCACGTTTATTGGCGCCTTGTAATACAATTTTAGCCTTTTCTATGAGCATTTTAATCGCAGCGTTTTTATAAGAGTCTGATAAAGTTTCATCAGAAATTAGCTTATCTAACGCCTGAATTCTAAATCTATCCATTCCCCAATGTTTGCGAGAAAGTTGATCCTCATGACCACCATATTTTACAATGAGTTTTTCTACCAAATAATGAACAGGATATTTTGAGCAAATCCTAAGCCACAAATCGTAATCTTCGCAAACTTCCAATAATTCATCAAACATTCCTATTTCAGAAAACAATGCTCTTTTGATCAATACTGAAGATGGTGAAATCAAGCACAACGGCAGACATTTTTCAAAGATCCACCCACCGGATTTTTCATGCTTTTTCATAGGATTGACTCGAACGCCATTGCGGATCCATATTTCATCCGTATGAATCAGGACAGCTTTCGGATTTTTTTGAAAATGATCCAATTGTTTCTCAATTTTTGTCGGAAGCCATTCATCGTCCGAATCCAAAAATGCAATCCATTGATGTGTTGATTTTACTATTCCTGTATTTCTAGCAGAACTTACGCCGGCATTTTTTTTACTAACCAATTTAACATCAGGAAAATCTCGTTTAACTAGGCCAGCTGTTCCGTCAGTAGAACCGTCATCCACTACAATGATTTCATCGGGTTTTACAGTTTGATTTAATACAGAATGAAGCGCACGTGGAAGGACATTTTTTCTATTCCAGGTAGGAATAATGACAGAAACAGATGTGGTCATAAATTAAAAAAGGGAAGCATGGCTTCCCTTTTACATTGTTTTATTAAATAAATATTAGCGTACAAAATTACCGTTACTCCATACTTCTTCACGGTCAAATTTTCCATCAGGATTCCAATAAGTCCAAGTACCGTGCCATGTACCATTTTTGAAATTACCAGACTCACCTTTGGTACCATTATTCCACCACACAGTCCACTCACCAGTTTTCAATCCATTATGAAACGAACCTTCTTTATGCGTCTGCCCATTTTCATACCAAAAAGTCCAGACACCTTCCTGGTAATTATCGGAAAATGATCCTTCCGCTTTTTTATTTCCGTTTTCCCAATAGTATTCCCATAATCCTTCTTGACTTCCGTTATCATATTCACCCGTGACTCTCGGTGAACCATTGTCGAAATTCCACACCCAGCTACTATCGGCAATTCTGTTAGTTAAAAATCCATCATATTCTACGGTCGTTTCGTCAAGCATCCCTGTTGTAGAACGAGTTCCGCAAGAAATCCACAATAAGATTATGGGCAATAATGTATATAATGTTTTCATATTTTCAATCAAAAGTGATGTGGAACTTAGGACATTCAAACTTTATGAAAAACATTCAATTCATTCGGTATGGATTGTATTTCTACAATGAATTTGAAACAATGGTTAAATATCCTTCGTTCACAATGAAATATTTTGGATATAATTTTCTGATTTCTTTATGAACTTCTTTATTGTCTTCTACAAAGTAAACAAATTCATCGGCTAAATATGGAATAATGTTCTTCATTGTATTTAAAATGCTACTATTGGAATGATAGCCGTCATCTATACAAATATCTATTTTATCTCCCTTCAATAAACCGCCAATTAATTCAGTATTATCTAGAAACTGATCAAACTCATAAAGTTCGGGATGGTTGTTTTGGAATGCTCCAATTTTTTTCAAGTTTTTCATATTTTTGTTTATGTGTTCCAGATCTATATCAAATCCAAGAATCCGCCCATTTTTAAATAGCTCACACCAAATTGCCAATCCTGTACCTTTAAGAATACCAATCTCCACAAGAGTTAGAGGTTTCCCCCTCATCACAAAAGGAATGAGATATTTTGAATAATTTGATGCATACCCATGGTGAAGCATCCTATCTCCACCTATCATGCCTCCAATTAGTAGTTGTTTTTCGGATCGTGGATCCTTTGGGCTAACCTTTGTCCTCGGTACGTTAGTGTGAATTCCTCCGTACTTAATTTCAGTATTTATTAGCCAATCTTCAGTTCCTGGATTAATTGAAGAATGTCTAATTATCCCACCTAACTGATATTTACAAATTTTACATTTGTTTCTTATTGAAACTAGAATTTGTTTAATGATAGTAATTATTTTCATTTTCCCAATAATATACCCACAAGCCTTCTTGAGTACCGTTTTCATATTTTCAATCAAAGGTGATGTGAAACTTAGGACATTCAAACTTTATGAAAAACATTCAATACATTCGGTATGGATACACAACAATTCTCCAGCGCAAACTGCTTTCTACATTAAGATGGTACATTCCAGCCTGAACATTGTAAATAACGACTAATTCCTCGTGAGATGATTTCTTTTTTTGCCAAGATTCATCTAATGGGAAATTCGACCGAATCGAGAAAGTTCCATTAACCACTGCCATACCATCTTCTGAAACAATTTCGTATTTGGAAATGGGTGCTACCACTCCTTGAGCTTGGTAAGTTGTAACCTCAAAAGACGCCTCAGTTCCTGGCAAATAAAAACTACGAGTTGATCCGATTCCTTCACCATGGAAAAATTGAACCCCCATTCCGGAATCTTCGGTCTGAAAGAATAATGATATAATTTTTTGGAATATGGATATTTTTTCAGTATTTGAAGTGTCAGAAGTTTGAGCTTTTAGCGAGAAAGAAAAACTAATTAGAATAGTAAATAGTAATCTAGAATTCCATTTTAATATTCGGCTTAGGTAATGATTCATCATTTTAAAAAAGGTCGGGTATCATTTCTTTGAATTCGAAACACCCACTATTTTACGACGTGAAACCAATGGTACCCGGGGCCGGACTCGAACCGGCACGGCCAATTAGCCAACAGATTTTAAGTCTGTAGTGTCTACCAATTCCACCACCCGGGCAATTCATTATAGGGCTTCACAAGAATATAACTACTCATGAGAGGCGTCGGCCGGATTCGAACCGGCGAATGACAGTTTTGCAAACTGCTCCCTTAGACCACTTGGGTACGACGCCATTATTTAAGCAACATATAATCTTCATAAATAGGCGAGGAATATAATTCGTCTTTTGGTGCGGTACAATTAGACAAGCCTAAATAAAAGCTCACTAATTGAATCAATCTTGATTTTAAGATTATTCAAAGTCTGCGCTTGAATCCATAACTGGGCCATTAAAGATAAAAATCCAACAATCACAAGCGCATACAATATTTTGATATGTTTTTCCATATTTCCCTTCTTTTCAACCTTAGAACTTTTCCGTAGCTTGAAGCATGGATATTCTCAAACTTTCAATCTTTGAGCGCCTTCGGGATTTTCGAGTCCCAATGGCTGTCCTCGATGAAATTTTTGCAAATAGCGACGATTTAGCAATTTTGATTAAATCCTGGCGTGAACTCGAATCCGCCGGAATGACCGGTGACCAAATTGCATCGCAAGTAGCAGATACGATATTTAAAGAATTGGATATTGATCCTCATGATTTTGACGAAAAATAATGCTTAAAATATTTAACCGGTTTATCCTGATCTAAGATAATTTGGTAATTCCTTCCTTTAATAGTTTTCAATTGGTTAATAACTCCTACCGCAGATTTATCTAATTCCCAAGCATCTAACGATCCATTCTGAATCTCTTGATGAAGCTCATCAACTTTTTCACCCAATATTTTTAGATCCACCGATTTCCAATCCGTTAAGTGGATATCAGGATTATGGATTAAGTTTATCCAAACAATGGTATTCGCATATTTCAATTTTTGAACGTCTTTTTCCATTTGTGGGTCTGATCCAATGAGATGACCCATTGAAATCGTTACAATAATAAGGAAAGTTTTCACAGTCCAAGACTTCGGGTAAATGCTTCACTATTTGGCTCTCTTCCGAGAAACTCTCTAACTAGATCCAGCGGATTTTCTGTTCCACCCTTTCCAAGAATCACTTCTCTATAACGTTTCCCTGTTTCAGGATCCATTATTCCTTTTTCTTCGAAAATAGAAAACATATCCTGCGCAAATACTTTAGACCACATATATCCATAATAAGCGGCACCATAACCATTGAGATGCCCAAAGGCTGCCTGCATGTGTGTCCCGGCTTGCATCGGATAAAATGTGATTTCGTTTTGAAGCTTATTCACAATTTTCGTTGTTGACATTTCGCCTGTCGGATCGAATCCGTCATGAAGCGTAAAATCTAGCACACCGTAAAATATTTGCTGAAGCGTTCGAGTCCCAGAATTCACGTTTTTTGCAGCTATCATTTTGTTCAACAATTCATCAGGGATCACTTCACCAGTTTCATAATGTTTCGCAAAAAGCGATAAAGATTCTTTCTGCCACACCCAATTCTCTAACATTTGCGATGGTGCTTCTACAAAATCTCGTGGAACCGATGTTCCTGCATAGCTCATAAGATTCGATTCTGTTAGGACGCCATGCACTAAATGTCCGAATTCATGAAAGTAAGTTTCTACATTATCATGCGTTAGTAAAGATGGTTGAAATTCGGTTGGTTTTGGGAAATTGCACACCAAAGCAGTCGCAGGTTTTTGATACCCATTGTCTGTCATTTTTCCCATCGTAACAGAAAATGCGGCTGCATGTCCGTATTTATTTGGTCTCGGAAACATATCGAGATAAAACCTACCTATCAAATCCTTCGATTCTCGATCGTAAACCTCAAACATTTGTACATCTTCGTGCCAAATTGATGGATGCTCAACTTGTTTAAATCGAACATCAAATAATGTTTGATAAATGGTAAAAAGTCCTTCTGTTACATTATTGAACTCGAAATACTTGCGAACTTCTTCAGGGTCCAGATCAAATTTTTCCTTCAAGATTTGATTGTAATAAAAGCTAGCCTCCCACGGCTGAATGACATTCTCGTCTTTTCCGGTACGTTTCGATTTGATCTTCAACATTTCATTCACATCAAGCTGTCCTTTTGGCCGAACTTTCTTTTTTAAGTCATTTTCAAAATTCCAGACATTCTCTGGGTTCTGCGCCATGCGGTTTTCCGTTCTATACTCCGCATACGAAGCATAACCAAGCACCTGAACCAGTTCCCGGCGCTTGCTGATAATATTATCCAAAACAGATAAATTGGAATTTTTCGCACGATTTTTGTATTTGAACTGAAGCTGCTCTCTCGCTTCATCTGACTCTGAAAATTCCATGAACGGCACATACGATGGATACGGCATATCAATAGCATAACGACCATCATCCAGCAAATGCTCTTTTTGATACGATTCCGGAAGACCTTTCATTTCCTTTTCCGTTACATAAAGCGTATCCTGAAAATCAGATATATTTTTACTGAATTCCAACCCGAGATCAGACAATTCGTTGAAAATGATTTTCACCTTATCTCGTTCTTCCTTCGACAAATCAAAACCGCTTCGCTTGTAATCCAAAATCGTATCATCCAGAAATTTCTTTTTATAGCCTGAGAGACCTATGGCTTCTGCTGAAGCAGAATACGCCATGACGGCATTGTACAAATCTTCATTGAGCGAAAGATCCGTAATGTATTTTTGAATGGTGCGGCTGGATTCCAATCCTTCATCTCGAATCAGTTTTTCTGTATGGGTGGATCCCATCAGGTAGCCCGGACTCCATACCGCTTCAATCGCGACATAAATATCATCAATGCTAACCATTGTATTTTTGAAATTACGATTTTCATCTGCAACGGCTAGAATCTCGGCTAGAATCATATCAGTTGATTCCAAAGCATAGGTTGTGGCACGCTTAATATGCCCAGGTTTTAAAGCACTAAAATCGTGCACATCATTAAAATCTACTAACAATGGATTATTGATCGGTTTCCGTATTTTTGGATTCTCTTTATTATACATAAAAAGAACGACAGCGATAGAAATAATGCCAATAAAAATAGTATTCTTATTCATGAGTTTTCCTTTCGGTCAATATTATAAACTTGATGAAACAATAAACACAAATACTGCTGCAATTGAGCAATATGCAATGCAGGATGTAAATCCTTGAAACGATTTCGATGCTTCAAAATCTGCTTCATGCTGTTCCATGTTTGCATTCATTAAATATCTTGAATTGTTAATTGATTTCCGGCATTGAAACCTATCCCAATAAAATACTGGGACTTCCCAAACCTTTAATGATCTTAGCCCATGCTCTTTTACTTTTTCGATCAAGGGCGTTCGGCAAGGGTGGTCTTCAGGATTCTCAACCTGAGCAGAAATTACGGCTAGACCGGAACAGAAAAAAATTAAGATTATTTTCACCATCCAAAAATAATCCGCATAGTAATCATAGGCACATTACTTAGATTTAACACAGGACCCGTAACTGTATCCCCCTGAAAAGTCCACTTGGTTTCGTCATAATAATTTTCCATAAATCCAATTTTCGATTCTAAACTCATCCAAGTAAATAAATGATATCTTAGACCGATAGAACTAGTAAACCCAAACCATGTTGTCGTCATTTGATCAGACCGAGATACAATTGAAGAAGGATTTCCGAAATCACTTAATAGATTATCCCACTCTTGGTCTGTTGCATCTGTAGTCATTGAAATAGTTCCTGAATTGTACATCGGCGATAAAGTAAAATTAAATTCAATTCTTTTCCATGGACGATAAAATGATTCAATTGAAAATTCTCGATATGTCAAAGTCCGAGTAAATGGAAACGTATTGATATTTCCAATTTCGAAAGAATTATGCGATGCATATCCCACACGTACATTGGGATAGAATTGATAAGAAACTCCATATCCGATTAATATATTTTCTGTTACTGAAGTTGGTGTCGGAAAAAGTGAACTGTTTTTAAATCCCGTTAACTCCGGTGAATACAATCCCATTTCTAAATGGGCACTGATTTTGGGTTGAGCGGATAAAATTCCGACCATTATAATCCCGAAAACTAGTTTTTCTTTGCCATGCATTAGGTGTTGAATTTAATGGCTGAATTGTTCATAATTAAGGGCAGAATGAAACACTTTTTTTCAATCATACTCACCATTCTTTTATTTTCCTCTTTCGGGAAGCCAAATGACGTCCAGCACGTTATTGTGATGAATGATGGAAAATCAAAAATTGGACTCATCGATTCAATGGATTACAATACGGTCCACTATTTCGATATCGATGAACAAAAACAAATTTCAACCAACATGCAGGAAATCTATTATATTTACGAAGACTTAAATAAATCTTTTTACTTCAGCCCCTCCTTATTTGATCGGTTAGATTACGCAGAAGAACGGGGCGGTTATGTTATAACAGTCCAAAATGATACCATCTTTTATAATCAAGTCAAATTTAACCGAAATTTGAAAGATCCCCTCGCACTTCTATACTTACGAGATGGCGGATTTTCAACGATCCCACTATTAGACCTTCATGCTATCCGCGTCGATAAAACCGTAATAGAACATTCCGTTCGAAAAGGTGCACGAGCAACGAGCGCTGCATTTCTCATTTCAGTGTATTTTCATCTAAAGGACAGTTTTTCAAATGCAACTAATTATTTGCCAAATTTTGTCCAGACTGAAAATGGTGAACAATTTCAATCGATAACATTCATATTCCCGGTAACTACAATGGGTTGGATGATTTATGATCTTATTATCGATAAACGGACAAATTATATCCGCCCATTAGAACGTGAGAAACAATTTCCACGAAGCATGTTTGTTTTTTCTCTGAAACGGAAAATTAAAGGCGGACTTCGGAATCAGTGGAAGCAAATTTTTCCAAAGAAACATATTCCAAATATACTGGCAAGATAATGACTAACCGCAGGGGTCGCGGTAATAATATTTCAATTTTTCAATCTTTTTTTACTTACTTTCGGAACGCCAAATAATTTCAAAACCCAGTCGCCTAATGTTGGAGAAATCTGATCTAAGGCCAATAATGGTTTCATTGGTCCCTGATTTACAATAATCTGCGCTTTATTTTTTTTGATCGCCTTCAAAACTGCTGATGCTACTTTCTCTGCTTTGGATGACCCCAGCAAAAACGGTGGTTTCACACCGGCATCATGGTACATCCCCGCTTCGGAAACAAATCCCGGACAAATAACCGAAACATTCACTTTAGTTCCTCTCAAATCCTGCCGAAGCCCATCCGTCCACATAATGACTCCTGCTTTACTGGCGGAGTAGATATTGTTCAAGGACACACCTTTTTTTCCGGCGAGCGACGCAATATTTACAATATGCCCGCCTCTCTCTTTCATTCTTCCCAAGGTCAACCGAACCAATTCCATTGGTGCTTTAAGGTTTAAATCAATTATGGAATCAATATCATCTTTAGCATAATGTTCAAATGTGTTATACTTCTCGATCCCTGCATTATTTATGAGAATATCGATCTCGCCTGCTGTTTCGCGAACGGTTTCAATGAGAGCTTCAAACGTGGAAGTGTCCGCCAAATTCCACGGAATCGAATAACACGTTCCTCCTGTATTTTGAATCATTTTTTCGGTCTTTATGAGCCCACCTTCTGATCTTGCCACTCCAACAATTATTGCCCCTTCTTTGGCGAGCACCGAAGAAATTAACGGACCAATTCCGCGAGAGTTTCCCGTTATAAGTGCAATTTTTCCATTAAGATTATTCATTCTTTTTTTACCCTTGGGAGCCTTTCCGGCATATCCGCAACTATAAATGCGAGAACCGCCATCGCCGCTTTGCATTTGTTCACTTCTTGAGGATCAAGTTTATCCATCATATCTGCATTGGTATGATGAAACCAAAAATATTTTGATCCTTCAACATGCAACCCAGCTTGAGGGACACCAAATGGTTTCATCGGACCAATATCAGCACCGCCGCCGCCAACTTTTATTGTCCCGGCACCGATAGGTTCAAGTAGTGTGCCAATCTCACGTATGATTTCCAACGCTTTTGGCGAACCAGTAAATCCAAATCCTTCCGGAGCGAAAACTCCACCATCAGATTCTACCGCTAATATATGATTTGGTAATTCATCTAAATGCGCATCACGGTAAGCTTTCCCACCACCCAAACCGTTTTCCTCATTGGTCCACAGAACACAGCGGATGGTTCGTTTGGGTTTGAGCCCGAGAGATTGAATTACATTTAGAGCATCCCACGCTACCATGCAGCCGCCCGCGTCATCCATCGCGCCCTGACCAACGTCCCAGGAATCTATGTGTCCCCCTATGACCACAATTTCTTCCGGTTTTTCTGATCCCCGGATTTCAGCAATCACATTCCGGGATTTAGCATCAGGAAACATTTTTGCAGACATCTTTAGCTTCACCACAATTTTCTGTCCGCGGTCTTGCATACGCTGAAGCATCATCGCATCTTCCACTGTGATGGCAGCGTGCGGAATTTTTCGAACACCATCTTCATATTTCATTACACCGGTGTGTGGCGTATCCATGGAATAAGGTCCAACTGATCGAATCAAACTTGCTACAGCACCTACTTTGGCTGCCTCAGAAGCACCGCTATATCGATACTGCACCGTTTTTCCGTAACTGGTAAATTCCGCATTAAATAATACAATTTTCCCTTTGGCTTCTGCTTTTCTCTCTTCGAGCTCGTTAAAATCTTTTACAACCAAAACTTCCGCACAAATACCGGTCCTTGGTGTAGATATGCTACCGCCGAGACCTAACATATTTAAGTTTTTCCGATGTGGTACCATGAGTTCAGCAGATTCTTCTCCTCGGACCCAATGGGGAACCAATACCCCTTCAGCATGAACATTATCCAGATTGTCATTCTTCATCTCATTTAAAATCCAGTCAATGGCGTCCTCAAGATTTTTGCTTCCGCTGAAGCGAGGACCGAACGTATCGCACAATTCGGAAAGACGATCGTATGTGGCGCTATCCTTCAAGGAAGCTTTGATAATGGCATTCGTTGTTGCCGAATAATCAGAAACAGTTTGGGCAAAGAGAGTATGGCAAACAAATACAGTGTAAACAATTCGAGTTAATTTCATATTAGATGATCCTTAATTTTAATTACAATATGCAAAATGAATTGCAAATTTATAATCGTTTTTTGTATATAAAATCAGTTGAACCAAACTCCCATTCCACCTGCCCTGAGCGCTTTTCCTAGCATGGTTTCAATTTCTTCTGCATCTTTCCGCGTTGGAATAGGATTATATTTTTCGTATAGATCTTTCCGGAGTTTGAGCCCAAACCGTTTTGCAAACGTATTAGATTTGTATCCTTCTTTGTGTTGTTCAAATCTTATCTCCGGTTTTCGCGTAGATTGCCCAACATAAACGCAATTGTTTCCTTTTATATATTTTGGGTTTTTGTTTCTGAATTTTTTTAAATCTGCAACAAGACGGTCAAGTTCAATGACATAAACGTAATAGCGTTTCATTTTAGTATTTACTTTTTCGTATCGATAACAGGTTGGAAAGTTTTTTTGATTTCTTCTGCAGTTTTAAGATCTACCTTGTTATTTCTTTCTTTTAATTTTTCGATCAGAATTTTTCTTTTATTTACACTCATATTTTGTCCAAATTTGAATTTACAATCAATTTTTCCCGGAGCAATTTTGAAAATAATTACTTCTTCTAAAGCCTGTTTATATAGGGAATCTTTGGTTGTTATTTCCTTATAGTTCCCTTCAGGTTGATATTTTTCCATCAATCCTTGTAACATCATTGCTTTTTGTTCCAAATCATTTACTACATTTCCTTTTCCGATTATATAAACAGATTTGAAAAATACTGTTGCTGGGCAGGCATAATCTTTTGCGATCCAATAAGATGGAATCATGGAGTACATTTCTACCATACTAAAAGTCACTTTAGGATTTGTTTGAAATACATCAAATTTGTCACCTTCGTCTGCTCCGTGAAAATAAATGCAATTATTCTGAAGAATAAAATTTAACGGAATTACACGAGGGTATTCTTTTGGATCAACCATACCAAGATACCCAACAATACAATTGTTCGCTATTGAAATCAGTTCATTAGCATGATTTGGGATAAATTCAGACCGTCTCATTTGTTAGTTATTCTTACTAAAATTTAACGATAGCATTTGAACTTTTTATCCAAAACATAAAACCCTGCAAATTTGCAGGGTTTAAGTGGGTGAGCGAGAGATCCCGACTTAGTCGGGACGACATCCACTTTGCTTAATCAGTTTCTCAGTCATTATTCTGCTTTTCCACCCTTTGAATTCCATTTCACGTTTTACAGCTTCACTTTTTGTAGCAAAAGTTTCATCATATTTCAATTCCCACGGAATTCCCACTTTTGTAAATGGGTTTATACCGGAGTTATGCCGCTTTAATCTTTTCTTTAAATCTTTGCAATGACCGTAATAATATCGATCCCTGCTATCTGAAAATAAAATATAAGCGTAATACATAAATTTTGAGCGAGAGATCCCGACTTAGTCGGGACGACATCCACGTTGGCAACGTGGTGCTCTCCTAATATTATTTGAGCGAGAGACGAGATTCGAACTCGCGACATCCACGTTGGCAACGTGGTGCTCTACCAGCTGAGCTACTCTCGCAATATTGTCAAAATATTCTGACTGAATTTATTCGAAAACTAAAACCTGTCAAACAGGTTTTGGGTAGAATTCCAACAATCTTGAGGGGCGATTCATGACCCATAAACAAAAACCTAATAATATGAAATCTTGAAAAAGTGTTGAAAAACCTAAAGAACGTCCGGTTTCGGTTACCTTAAAACAACCACAGGAAATATCAATCCCGCGCCCGAGTGCTTGACTTATAGAGACTATAAACATAATCAGCATCGCAGTGATGAGTAAATTTGCACCGTCCACCAAAATTCCTGTTATCAGGAGAACTCCGGCAAGTAACTCAACCCACGGTAAAAATATTGCCATGGTATTTTCAAGTCCAAAGGGAACCAATTGATAGTTGGCAATGGCACGTGCAAATAAATCAGGATGTGCAATTTTATCTAAACTGGCATATACAAAAAATCCACCTAAAATCCATCTTGCCAGAACCGGTCCATATGTTTTAAGCCGATCCATTATTGTGAACTTTCAGTCGGATAACCGGCTTCATCCCATGACAGCCAACCTCCCTTAAATACATACAGTTGAGTGAATTCGGAAAGCTGCATATCGTAGGCAAGATCCTCGCTAGATCCACAATCATCATCGCTGCAGTAAATTACAATCGGTTTTTCTTTTCCCTGAATTGAATCAATTCTAAATAAGAGTTCCATGAAATTATCGCTCACAATGGCCCCCTTAATACGTCCTTCTTTCCAATATTCTACACCTCGAGCATCTACGAATAGAATTCCTTCATCATGTAAAATTTTGGCTTGGGACAGAGAAATACCGGTCAAAATTGGTTCTTCAATATTTTCTACCTCGAGCAAAATCTCTTTCGTTACAGTCAACTCTTCAGCAATAAAGGGAATTGAATCTGAACGAATTGCATTTGAAATAAACCCCAAAATGATGGTAGTGATAACAATTAATAATGACTGGTGTATTGGTGAATGTATTGGAATCATTGAAGCCTTTAGCCTGAAGATTGGTTTTTTTTTGTGAGTTCCGAACACGTTTCTAGGATTCCATCAACGATTGTAAGTAATTCTGGGTCACTTTTAATTTTCCTATTTAAATCTACCAAAGCATATTCGGATGTGTTATTTGCATTATCAAGTTCAGCTTGTATCAGCTGTTTCTTAACATTGTATTCTGTAATAATACTTAAGACATTCGGCTGACCGGCATATAATTCTTTAAGTGATTTGTCAGGATCTCGTTTTTGCAGATTTTCCAATCGTCTATTTATGAGACCAAGCTCACCCACTTTTGGAGAAGTATTCACAATGGCTTCATCTCGATTATTAAATGATAAGCTAATTTGAGCTATATATTTTCCTTGTATTCCGGTAGAATAAATCATTGGACCGGAGGGCTGATTAACACTTGGCTGTGTTCTCGATCGTGTTTTACTTAAAAAAATGTAATCCGCTGTGGGAAAGTTTTCTCTTAGTTTAGCTGTAATTTTTCGATCAACATTTGCAAGAATTATCGCAATATCTGCTTTGGATTCGACCTCTTTTAAATATCTCTTTCCTGCAGTAAAAACATCATTTATACCAAGATCATCAATATGGGGCGGAAGATGATCAGTCAATCCGATAACTGCAATTTTGATACCATCACGATCCAAAATAATATATGGCTCAAAGATTAAATTAGCTGTCTCCTTCTCTACAATATTTGCCGAAATAAATGGGATATTACTTGACTGACCAAGGGTTAGCAAAAAATCTTTCCCATTCGCAAAATCAAATCCACCAACATTAATGCAGTCATATCCAATCCTGTCATATCCATCCATTATGGTTCGAGCTTTAAGGATATCGGCGTCGCGAGTGTTTCTTGGCAATACATCGGATTTGAAAAATGCATCTCCGGAATCTAATACAAGCAGGGTTTTTCCTGCTTTCCTGAATTTATTTACCTGTGTTGCGCGTCTGGGCAGACCGCCCAGTGGATTCTTTTTTCAGCCACAGGGATCTAATTGACCGTGCACATTGGCTGTCACAAGCATCACTATATTGGCTTCTGGCGATGTTTCGCAAGACCAAACAGCGAGTAGTACAAATATTAGAATTGTATTATTTATGATTTTCATAATCAAAGAAGTTAAATGATTTTAATCATTGTTTAAAACAGGATTAACCGCCGGATGGTTTTGCGATATGTCCTTTTTTGATCAGAATGCTGACAATTTTATCTCTGTGGTCTCCCTGAATGAGAATTTCCCCATTTTTGACAGATCCGCCAGAGCCACATGATATTTTCAGCTCTTTTCCCAGCGATTTTAAATTAGATTCCGTCCCTTTAAAACCTGAAACAATTGTTACCATTTTGCCACCACCAAGTTTTCTTCTCATGATTCGGAAGTCCTGTTTGGATGCTGTTTTCTGCTCCGGCTTTTCCTCAGCAGAGTCAGGATCGGTCGAGAAAACGATTTGTGAATTTATTGCCATAATTTTTATCTACAACTTGAATTAAGAACATTCCTATTATTCCCCCATCGTTCTATACAAACGTGGAATAATATTCAGGCTTAAACTAATAAGAAATAGATCCTTTTGAGTTCCAGGATTGAAGGTCTTCGGAAACATAACTGTGGCCGTCCTCAGTAATGGCGATGTAGAAATTTTTCTGTCCTTCCCCTCCGGATAAAAATGATAAGGATACAAAATTTTTGTGTTCCCCAACGCGAACTATAAATTCATATTCTTCTCCCAATGTTACCGGATTTTTGTTTTTCAGCCGATATAGATTCCCGTGACTCGTTAGAATTGCAAAACCCATGATTGGAGGTGCAATGCCAAATGAAAATTGAACCGAGGCGACAATGACTTCCTCACCAGAATTAATCATAGATGGCTCTTTCACTTTTTTCAAAGCAGCTTCAAGCTGGCTTAATAATGCAGGGTCCACCTTACCGACATCGCCTTTAAGTCCTTGAATACCTTGTTCCCCAGGTGGTCCTTGAATACCATCTTTTCCGGGAATTCCCGCTTCGCCCTGGGGACCCGGCTTACCTGTGGGTGTGCAAGAAATCCATAGAAAAGTGGACAAAATAAAGATAAAATATTTCATTAACCCGAAAACAAAAATGGAAGTGCTCTACTCCAAGCCATATACATAATAATCAGAAGTTCCGAAATAATTGCAATGGCAAAATACATAATAGCTTTTTTAAGAGCGGAATTTTTGTATTTATTAATTTTCCCTAATGCAAAGACTTGGTTAGAAAACATATTATACATTTTTTCATCATCTTCAGCAACTTCTTTAAGATATGTTGCATATTCCTGCGATGAATTGAATTGGCTAATTCCACCAAAAAATGTGGCATTGACTTCCGGCGAATCATCCAGCGGCCTGTCATTTCTTATCCTGGGTACAATGACAAGCACAAGATTGATGATCGAAATGAGTGCAGCAATAAAATAAATTAATACAAGTGTTACTGTAACCCAGTTTATTTGAATTTTTAAAAAATGAATAATAAAAAATACCATGAATACTCCCAAAATAGACATCAACGTAAATGCTTTCTGGTCCGTACGCATTAGAATCTGCTGCTCACTATTCAGCACATGGAAAAGTGCTTCAAAATTGCTACCGTTCATATCGTTTTAACTTTCTCATTTTTCATTGTTAAAAATTTGTGGAGCCAGACGGGATCGAACCGACGACCTCCTGAATGCCATTCAGGCGCTCTCCCAACTGAGCTATGGCCCCAAATTATCAAAAACCGGACCGTAGCGAAGTTGCTGCCTTCCCCGCAACTGCGGGGAGCTATGGCCCCAATTATGTTTAATAAAGCGCGGTGAATTTAAACAAGGCGAAGAAAAGTAGAATAGAATAATTGTATGGAAAATATTGAATCATAATTCTTTTTTCACTTTTTCCAGTAATGTGATCATCATATCAAAGGTCATTCTGCCGGTATTTACATTCCGCGGGCTCGGATGGTAACATCCCCAAAGAAGAAACCCGTTCGGCATTTCGTATTTTTTATCATGCCCAAAAGGATAATCCTTTACTTTTAGATCGAACTCTTTCCGAACGTATTTAAAACAGCCGTCAAAGGCGATTTTCCCAAGCGCCAGAATAATCTTCGGCTTCAGCAATTCCATCTCCCTTTGAAAATATCCCGAGCAGTTTTTGAGTTCCTCGCTCGTTGGTTTATCTCCGGGAGGAACGCATTTCAGCACCGGTGTCATAAAGGTATTTTTGAGTTTTAGCCCATCATCAACAGCATCCGAATTTGGCTGATTTGCCAGCCCGGCATGGTGAAGGCATTTCATGAGAAAGTCTGCAGATTTGTCACCGGTGAATACGCGAGCGGTTCGGTTGCCGCCGTGTGCCGCCGGCGCGAGACCTACAATTAAAAGATTTCCGTTTGGATCTCCGTAACCCGGAACCGGCTTCCCCCAATAATTCCAATCCCTGAATTGTTTGCGTTTTTCACGGGCAATTTTGGTGCGAAAATCCACAATTCGAGGGCACTCGGCACATTGGATTAGTTCCGAATATAACGGCGCCAGCGGACCGCTTTGTAAGGATGGATGAATATCGGAGGTTGGTGAAAGGCTATTCAAACGGCGTCAGCAATACTTTGCCAAAATTCTTGTGATCATGGATGTACTGGTGAGCCTCGGCCGCTTTGCTGAACGGAAAAACCGAATCCACTTCCGGCTTGATATTTCCATCATAATACCACTTCAACAATGTGTCGGTCGCAAGTTTCATATCCGCTTCACGATCTCGCAGCATTCCCAAATGACAACCAAACACGGCTTTGTTCGTTCCCATCAGTTTTACGGGACTGAACCTCGGCATGGACACAAATTCTTTCAAAAGTGTAAACCATTTTCGTTTGTTGCTGACGGCAGCAGTGGAAAACCCGTAACAGACGAGCCGTCCGAAACTTCCCATCGCCCTAAAACTTCGATTCAAATGCGAGCCGCCGATGGGATCCAGCACCACATCCGCGCCGCGCCCGCCGGTAATTTTTTTTGTGTACGTCACAAAATCGGTGTCATGGTAATCTATAATATGTTCAGCGCCCATTGCTTTCAGTCTCTCATGCTTATGAGCAGATGCTGTTCCGATCACATTGGCGCCCAGAATTTTTGCGATCTGCAGCGCGGCGATTCCGACACCGCCTCCTATGCCGTGCACCAACAGCCATTCATCTTTTTTTAGATTTGCCTGCATGATCATCATCACATACGCCGTTAAATAATTGACGGGAATTGCTGCGGCGTCTTTGAGATGATCTTCTGATTGTAACGGAAAAACCCTGTCCGCCGGAATGTTGATTGCTGACGCATACCCGCCAAACTGCGTCAGCGCAACCACCGGTTGACCAACGAGATTCGAATCTTCCTTCTCTCCAGCTTTTATCACCATTCCGGAAATTTCGTATCCGGGCGTAAATGGTGGTTTCGGTGCGCTGGGATACAATCCCATCCTCATGAGCAAGTCAGCAAAATTGATTCCCGCGTAATGCACCTTGACCTGAACTTCGTTCGGTTTGGGATTTGGCAATTCTGAAGATTGGACGCTAAGTACAGACGGCGCGCCGTTTTGCGTGATAACTACTTTTTCCATTAGGAAAAATTAATGGTAAGCGGGGAATAATTCAGTATGAATACGCTATCCAAATCATTTTAATTATTCAATAAAAAAATATCATTTGAATTACCCAATACTTTGATAAGGAAATCTGCGCTGAATCTTAATCAAATTTTGCAGTAACTTCTCCCGTCATGGGTTCTTTTTCTTATTCGTCATTTTCCACCGGAATACAACCATTGCTCTTTTCTCTGATAATTCTTCTCACCCAATCCGCCTGCCCAGATAACCCCAAAGAAATTGTATGCGGGGAAAACCAAGTAGACGTAAACGGCACTTGCGAATGCGCGGATGGCTACCACTGGAACGAAGACCAAACCCAATGCCTGCTGGACACCACCAGCCACAACTTTGTGTGGGAGATTGATACACTGGGGATTGGTGGAAGTTATTTGAAGGATGTAGCCGTAATTGATGAGAACAATGTGTGGGTGGTGGGTCAGATTGAAACGGACAGCGGGTATTTTGGGGCTGCTATTTGGAATGGAGAGGAATGGACTTTGAAGAAACTCCATGGTCCGGGTATTAACACCCCATCTATTAAACCTAGAGGAATATGGGCCCTTTCAGAAAATGATATTTGGTTTGCTTCTGGGAGTATATATCATTGGGATGGGGTTGAAACATCATTGATGTGGCAAAGAAATATCGGTACAAATGAGACAGTGGAACAGGTTTGGGGCACCTCCTCTTCTGATCTTTATTTTGTTGGTGGAAATGGTAACATTGTCCACTACGACGGCAGTGATTTTAGGCGGATGGAGAGTGGGACGGAAACAGGGATAATAAACATATGGGGATTAGATGGCCAACATATATGGGCAGTTACATACCAAAACAATGCTAATGGCATAATCAATGAGGTCTTATTTTATAATGGAAATGAATGGACTACAAA
>JABIDL010000021.1 GCA_018651745.1 Candidatus Neomarinimicrobiota bacterium
ACCGTTGAATAAATTCCTTCCCATATTATTCCTGTCATCCATTCTGGTAGGCCAAACATGGTTCGCGGAACAAATGACATCGCGTCAGATGGACCATGCAGTTTCGCAATATAACAAAGGCAGATACGCGGTTTGCGAAGCGGCGGTAAACAAAATTCTGAACAACAGTCCCGGCGAAATGGAATCTGCAGCGCGCATGTTGCTCGTAAAAACACTCGTGGCGCAGGACAGGCAGGATGACGCAAAGGAAGCCGGCAGGCAATTTTTATCCGAATTCCCGACCAGCGATTACCTTAGTGATGTCTATTGGGCGTTCGGCGATCTGTTCATAAATGAACGATCTTTTGATTCTGCATTTCGGTATTATATCCTTGCTCGCAATCATGCCAATAGCGGGAATTCCATACACGAATTAGATATTCGAATTCTAAAAACAATTCAGCTAAATCCTCGTTTGGATGTTATCAATGAATTGCTGTCCACACAGTCCGATATTCAAACCAGAACTTTCTTATTTCTTTCAAAAGCAGCTGCAGAGCTGCGACTTGCCCGTCCGGATGACGCCGCCCTATCCCTAGCAAGCGTCGAGCCCCATTTGGTATCCGAATCATTTTCCGAATTATACGAAAATTTACTTCGTGCCACCTACAAGCCGGGATTGAATCAGGCAACCATCGCAATTGTTGCGCCTTTAACCGGTGCGAATTCAGACGATGGAAAAGCGTTTGTGCTGGGTATTACAGGAATGGATGAGGAAGGTCCCACGGAAAATGGTAATATTTCCTATGTGGTTGTGGACAATGGGAGCAACGGTTTTAATACGGTAAAAATATTGAAAGAGTTTGCAGCCCGCAAAGATATTGATGCCATCATCGGACCTTTATCAATCGAAAATTCCTTGTTAGCAATGACGGCATTGGGGAATTCCGGGAAACCGCTAATCATTCCCGGACAAATTGAGCAAAATCTAGCGAGCCTGTCCTCGTCTGTGTTTCAAATGCAAGCTGATTTGGTAATGCAAGGAAGACACGCAGCAATTTACGCAGGGAAAACTTTAGGTCTCGATTCTCTTGCCGTGTTAGCTCCTGCAGATGAATATGGGAAATCACTTGCCGACGCATTTGTGCAGACTGCAGATGCTATGGGAAAATCTGTCGTGGCAATGGAATGGTATTCCGGAACGCCATCTGATTTAAACAAACAATTCAACCGTATTCGCAAAACAGCCTTTTCATTACTTCCAAAAGAGGAAAAACAATTGGATGTTTTTGGTCTTTCCATAGATTCTTTAGATCTGCTATTTGATGTTGATGGCGAAGATATATTTGGCATTGAAGAGGAAAAGCAGGAAACGATGTCCGCCTCAGATTCTTCTGATATTATTTTGTCAACGATTCAAGGAATCTATATGCCGATTCATCCAGGACATTTGGAATTTGTTGCGAATCAGTTTCCGGTTTTTAATATAGAAACCAAGGTTATTGGGAATGAAGCTTGGTTGGATTTCAATATATTGACCAGGGATAATATCGGTCCTCATTTTAATGGATTATCCATTTTAACGCATAGGGTTCATGGAAAATCCGAATTGGGCGACGGTGTGTCGAGGGCCGCATTTTCTTGGGGACATGATTTGGGAAAGCTGCTTCAATCTCTTGTAAATAGTGAATTTTCTTCAGACAATTCGTTATACGATCGTCTTTATGAATTAGAATACTTCCGCGGGGATGATTCATTCTTCAGTTTTACGGATGGAAATCGTACCAATTCCGGGTTACACATTCTGGAATATGGCGATCGAGCGTTTCTATCTAAGGGGTTTTTCATCGGTGATTCGCTTTATCCTGGATTAAATGAAGCGCCGTAGTTCAAAACAAACAGATTGACTTCTTCTCAACGATTTATAGATTATTCCTCGCACTTTAATACAACGGGGTTCAAAGCTGCTTTCTCGCTTAAACAGGATTCTGAAATCAATGAAAAAGATCGAATTTTTCTTGCTACCACTTTGCATTTGGATTCAGCCAAGTTGGTTATCCCAAAACAGACACATTCAAATCATGTAAAATTTTGCAAAAAGGGAGGATTGCCAAAGGATACAGACGGCTTGGTTTCAGAGAAGGAATCTTGTGTATTATCAATTCAAGTTGCAGATTGTATACCAGTATACTTTCTTGAGTCAGATACAGGTCAATTTGGTCTCATGCACGCAGGCTGGAGAGGTGTTGAAAATGGAATCATTCAAAAAGCAGTGTCATTTTTTAATCCGAAAAAATTACGGTGTCTGTTGGGGCCATCTATTCAACACTGTTGTTTTGAAATTGGTCCGGACGTAGGAAAATTATTTTCGAAATCTTTTCAAAAGAAGGGGAAGGGTGACCGATCTTTCCTTAATCTTCAGAATGTAGTGATGCATCACTTAACAGAGTTGGGAATGGATGAAAAACATATCATGAATGATAAAACGTGTACCAAATGTAATCCAGAAAATTTCCATTCTTACAGACGCGACGGATATAAAGCAGGACGCCATATTGCCGTTGCAGGATGGCTTTGTTAGGGTTTCTTTTCTTTGAATGCGAATTTTGGTCCCTACTCAATTTGCGTTTAAAAACAGGGTTTCCTCCTGGTAAAATATTTTTCCTTCTGGCACTAAGTACAGCACTTCCAATTCCAACTTCTGTCTTATAAATTCGACCCCATAAAATTGGTATGACAATCTTAGAAGCCATTGGACTTGGCGCCTTGCAAGGCGTAACGGAATTTTTACCGGTTAGCAGTAGTGGACACTTGGTAATAGGTCAACATTTGCTAGGTATTACATTACCAGGGAATGCGTTCGAAATCTGGGTTCATCTCGGAACATTGCTTAGTATTGTTTTCGTTTTCAATAAAGAAATTATAAATATGCTTACTTCCATTGGCAATCCTGAAACAAGAAAATATATTGGCATTTTAATCACCGGAACTATACCCGCTGTATTTGTTGGATTTGGTTTTAAAGAAACTATTTCAGAATTTTTTGATAGCGTTCATATTGTTTCTTTGGGATTGATGATTACTGCATCCGTACTCTTTTTGACAGGAATGATACGAAAACGATCTGTGCAAATAACACTATTATCAGGATTGGTGATCGGTATGGCACAGGCGTTAGCAATTGTTCCGGGGATTTCCCGTTCCGGTACAACTATCGCAATGGCATTGGTTCTTGGTGCATCTTCAAAAGAAGCTGCAAAATTTTCATTTTTCCTTGCCATTCCGGTTATTGCCGGGGCTGGATTGTTTACAGCGATGGACACAGTGCAGAATCAGGTGATATCATTGGACTCTTCAATCATTTTTGCAGGATTACTAACTTCGTTCCTGGTTGGATGGGTTTCTCTAAAGTGGTTACTCGCGATTCTTCAAAAAGGGAAATTTCATTGGTTTGGAATGTATTGCTTTATTGTTGGTCTAATTTTGGCATTCAGTTAATATGGATATAACAACAATCATTTTTATTTTGTACCTCGTTTCCTTGGTGGGAGTGGGGTTATGGACTTTTAGGTTTAATAAAACTCAGGAAGATTATCTGCTTGCCGGTCGGAAACTTGGTCCTTGGGTGACCGCATTTTCTGAACGTGCTTCCGGGGAATCTGCTTGGTTAATTTTGGCATTGCCGGGCGCTGCAATCACCTACGGATTGAGCCAATCTTGGACCGTGCTCGGGATTATCTTCGGATCCATTGCTGCATGGTTTTTAATTGCAGAAAGATTAAGAGAACAAACCGAACAGTTTGGCGCATTAACACTTCCGGAATTTTTCCACCGAAGATTTAATGATAAATCAAATGTCATCCGATTATTTTCCGCTGGAATTATTGCATTCTTTTTTGCGTTTTATGTTTCGGCACAATTTCATGCATCCGGGAAAGTGCTGCACTCTATATTTGATCTTGATCCAATGGTCGGGATTTCTATAGGCGCTCTAATTATTACCGGATATACGCTTTTAGGTGGTTTTTATGCAGTTGCCTGGACGGACTTAGTTCAAGGAATTCTAATGATTGGAACCCTGGTTATTTTACCTTTGGCAGGATTTATTGAAATTTCAGGAGACTCTGCAAAATCATTGTCCGACAGTCTCACCGCTGCAGGACCTTATCATTCATCATTTACCGGTGGTAAGGAAGGATTCGCTGCCTTAGCCTTAATTGTGAGTGGACTTAGTTGGGGACTTGGATATTTGGGGCAACCGCATCTGTTAATTCGGTATATGGCTATTCGTGATGTAAAAGAAGTAAAAATTGCTCGGCGCATTGCTGTTACGTGGACCATCCCGGGAATGACAGGTTCTTTGCTGATTGGATTAGTGGCACTTGCGTATTTCGGTCCTGAACATTTTACGAATTTGGATGTGGAGCTGGCCATGCCGTTCTTGGCAACAGAACTTCTTCCGGCTGTTATTGCCGGATTATTTATTTCAGGTGCTGTGGCAGCTATGATGTCAACTGCAGATTCGCAGCTTTTGGTGTCCACTTCAGCAATAACTGAAGATTTTGTGCATCAATTTTTGGGGAAGAATCTATCTGAAAAAAACTTGGTTACCCTCAGCAGAATAACGATTATTTTTCTGGGTATTTTTGCTTACGGAATTGCTTTGTATTCGCAAATAGTTGACAAAAATATATTCTCGGTAGTCAGCTATGCTTGGAGCGGACTAGGCTCTGCATTTGGACCGGCATTGGTGTTGACGCTCTGGTGGAAAAAAACAACGAAAAAGGGCGTAATTGCCGGGTTATTAACAGGATTTCTGACGACCGTCCTCTGGGCAAATATCGAGCCGCTTCAGATAATCATTACCGAACGATTGGTTAGTTTTGTTTTTGCATTTATGGCAGTAGTTGGTGTTAGTTTATGGGATAAAAATGTCAAAAGATAATTCTGTAGAAATCCGTCAAGCTTTGAAGGCGGTTAAGAGTGGAACTATAGATCCCGTTTATCTTCTATTAGGGAATGATTGTTTTCTTGAACAGACGTTTATAGGTGAAGTCGAATCTGGATTTTTCCCGGAGGGGGAAATTCAAAAAACTGTAATGATGCCGGGTGAAATGAAAGATGTTGAAATTATTGACCGGTTAACGGATACGGATCTTTTTTTATCGAAACAATTATTTATTTTACGGAATCCATCTTCCATTAAGAGTACGAAAATCAAAAATGAAATAATGGATTACATCAAAAATCCGCAATTGGAAAAATGTTTAATCATCATTATTGAAGATTGGGGCGATAAATCTGCATTTGCGACAAAACTCAAAAAATCAATGGCTTTCATAAATATCGGCACTCCCTTTGAATCCCAAATGATTGTTTGGATAAATTACTTATTTAAGATAAATGGGAGAGAGCAGATCTCTAAAGATGTAAAGCAAGCAGTCATTGAAGTTGCGGGAGATTCACTTTATCATGTTGCAAATGAAATTGAAAAGGTGTGTATCGGACTCGATACAACGGAGGAAATTACCGCAAAAGATATTTATAGATTTTCCGGTTGGAAGCGGGGATATCAATCCTGGCAATTTCTTACAGCCGTCGGTGAAAGAGATTTAGATCAATCTATTCAAATTGGGCAAGATCTGTTGATACGCGAATCGACATTTCATGTATTGTTGAATTCTTTAGCGAATTTATTTCAAGAAATCCTGTACCATAAAATGGGATCGGGAACAAAACCAATGAAGTGGGGTTATACTGGTTTATCGTCATCCATTACAAAAAAGTTACCGCAATTTGCGAAAGGATATAAACAATATGAAATCGAACGCAATCTCAGGCTTCTTCGCCAAATTGATGAAGAAATAAAGACAACCAACGTTTCTCATGAATATGCACTTACACGCTTCCTCTTTACAGGTCTCTCAACGCATGACTAAAACCATTCGCTATACAGATGAAGAACTTATTAAACGGTTTCAAAATGGAGATGAAAATGCTTATGCAGAATTAATCAAACGATATACAGATCCATTGTTGAATTTTGTGTACAGATTCGTGAATGATGAAGATCAGGCGGAAGATATTGTTCAGGATACCATGGTTAAACTTTTTACGCACAAACATTATTATAAGGAAATTGCCAAATTTTCCACTTGGATTTACACAATTGCCGGAAATCTTGCCAAAACGGAACTCCGAAAGAGGAAGCGCCAAAAAACTACACAGCTAAGCAAATTGGGTCCTGAAGATATGGAATTTCAAATTCCTTCAGACGACGCCGGGACCGATGAAGGAATTCAAAGTAGTTTTATTGAAAAACGGATTCAGGCAGCAATCCAAAATTTGGAACCCCATTTTAGGACTGCCATTATTTTACGGGATATCCAGGAACTTTCTTATGAAGAAATTAGTAACATTCTTAGCGTTCCGCTTGGTACGGTAAAATCCCGGATCAACCGCGGAAGATTGGAATTGCAAACTGAATTGAAAGATTTAAAATAGGAGAAAACATATTGATGGAACGTTATGAATTTGAAGGTGTGATATCTGACTACATTGACCAATCGCTTTCGCTCTCGAAAAAACAAGAATTTGAGAATTACATGAAAGCGAATCCCGAAGCAGAAGCTATTGTAGCATCTGTTCGAAAAACGATGGATGACCTTCACAATCTTCCAAAAGTAAAACCTTCTTCTGATTTCACAAATCGTCTGTGGGCGCGCGTGGATGAAGAAAGATCTAAAATGGCTCAACCGCAACGGGTTCGAAAATCCGGCACTTTTTTAGGGTTTACTCCGCTCTATGCTGGCTTAATGGCGGTATTGGTCGTCAGTTTTGTTTTCGTTGGAATGGAACTTATGCCTGATGAAATACGGGAAAATGGAAAGCCATCTTATTTTACTGAGGATCCAACAATTCCACCTCCGTTAAAATCAAATGCTAAATCGCCTGAAATGATGGCGGATGCCGAAGATGATTCATTGGATGTTGACGAAACGGATCCGGATCAAAAGATGAATTTTAAAAATCGAATTCAATTTGTAAAAGATCAATAAATTCCCTGAATCTCTATTTATTAATCCCCGTCGCTAATGTAATTTTTGGCAACGGGGATTTTGCTATCGAATCATGGATACTATAAGAAAAACGCTCGCAGTACTTATTGCAGTCTTACTTTTTCCGGTAATTTTTCTACCGGATCCGGTATCCCCATATTTTATTATCGTAAAAATATTCTTATTTCTAGCAGTTTTAATCGGGCTTTTTCTAGCGGCTTTTCCCGGGATAAAATTAAAAAATATCGGATTCTTGCTTAGTCGATCGTCGCCAGAGACTGTTAACGATGCTATCCAAACTGAAGTGGGGCTGCATTACGATGGGTTAGTTGACCTTATTTCTAAAACCATTCAATCCATAAACACCAATTATCAATCAGCTATATTTATCCTAAGTCCGGGGAAACATGCATTTACCTTACAAAAATCATCCGGGTCAATATTCAAGTCAGAAGTCCAGGAAAATAACGAAATCCTCCAATCGATCAGAACAAGTAGCTCAGGTATTGTAATCCAAAAGAAAGATGCAGGTGATGCATGGGTTTCTCTTCTAAATGAAAAACCTTGGAGAGGGAGTGAAACATTGATCGGGAGTGCGATATTTTTTCGAAATATTCCTGTTGGTTGCATCTTGGTTTACACAGAACATTTTTCCGAATATCATGAAAAAGACAGTCAAATTATTTTGAGTTTATCCAAACTTTTTTCGGATGGGATGGACCAAATTGAAAAAATTGAAAAACTCTCTATGGACAGTTACTTTTTTGAACGGATTGCTCAAATGGTATCGTCTATTGATATTCGCCCCGATGATGATCATCTTTGGGACGGAATTAACAATTTATGCAGGTCACTGTTTTCGTACGATAAACTTACCCTTTCAGTTTTGGAAAAAGATTCCAATGAAGCAACGGTGAAATTAGTGGATGGAATGACCGACGATATGAATGCCGGTAAAACGTTCAATATCCAAACAACTCTTCACGGACGCCCTATTAGGGAAGCAACAACTATCAATTCTTCGTATTGGGAAAATGATTATCAAGATAGCGGACGATTTAAACCCGGAGACTCAAATGATTTTCATTTCATGTCTATTTTAGCAGTGCCTATTAAAATCAATGGCGAAACCCGCGGATCCTTGGCATTAGAACAACTTTCGACCAAGGGATTTTCAAAAACTGACCAGCATTTATTAGAATTTTTTGCAATTAATTTGGAAGGAATTCTGTCTTGGATAGAAGAATATCAAGAACTTCACCAAAGTGCCATTCATGATGGACTTACAAAATTATTAAACCACGCTGCATTTAAAGACCAGTTTGAAGTAGAAATAAGTCGTGCATCTCGATTTAATCAGCACATGACGTTGGTGATGTTGGATCTTGATAAATTTAAGCGAGTCAACGATTCTTATGGTCATTTATACGGAGATTATGTTCTGAAAACTGTTTCGGATCTTATTAAAAAAAGCGTTCGTACAATTGATATTGTGGGACGATATGGAGGAGAAGAATTTGCCATTCTTCTTATAAATACCGACAAACATAGCGCGCTCCCGGTTTCAAAAAGGATTGTGGATTCCATCGGAGATTATGCGTTTTCTAAAGATGGAATTGAAACCACATTAACAATTAGTGCAGGTATGTCAGAATTCCCAACTGATGCGGACCAGATTAAAGATTTAATTGAAAAAGCAGATAGAGCTATGTATGAAACCAAGGCGAAAGGCGGAAATGGTGTGACAATTTTTGGCGGATCCTCCGATGGAATTCCTTCCTTTCCTTCAAAAGATCGTGATAAAAATAAAGACGACGAAACGAATGTTGAATAAATATTTCAAATTGCATTGGTTCGGTCTCTTTATTTTGGGGTGGCTCATTCAATCTTGCGCACCACCAGCTACTTCTCCTCAAAAGGATAAATCAATACAACCGGAAAATTTTGAACCGGATCCGCAGGCTCTGAAACACTTTATGGATGCCCAACTTTATATGAATCAGGAAAATTATCCTATGGCTGTCCTCGAACTTCAAGAAGCAATTGAGTTAGATCCTAATGCCGGTACAATTCATGTTTCGATGGCGGAATGTTATTGGAATTTGGGAAAAATAGATCGATCTGAACGCCATTTAAAAAAAGCCATTACATTAAATCCTGCCGACTCAGATGCACTTGAAATGCTTTCCAATCAATTTGTTATCCGTAAAAAGTATCTCAAAGCCGAGGCCTTGTTCATCAAATTAATTCAACTCGACGAAACACGGTCTGATTATTCCTTAGCTCTTGCTGAACTATATATGATTATGAAACGCCCTCACGATGCTTTGAATGCCTATTTATCAGCGTACAAAAAATATCCTGATCGATTGGATGCGCTTGAACATGCTGCCCAATTGGCATTAAGATTAAAAGATTTAGAAAAAGCTCAAGATGTATTTGCAAAGTTACTTCTTGTTGATGGGGCGAATCAAAGCTACCTCAATGCGTTTGTGGATCTTGTAATTATTAATAATAGGGAAGAAGACGGAATTGTAATATTACAAGATGCCAATTCTAGATTTGGGTCATCAGAAAAACGGCTAACCCAAATGGCTAACTTGTATTATAGAATGAATAAATCTGAAGAGTCCAAAAACATTTTAAACCAAATTAAACAGGAATTTGGACTTACGTCGGATGTTGTTTCGTTACTAACCTCAATATATTTGGAAGCGAGTGAGTATGATTCTGCATTTAAGTATTCCAATGAGTTTATTGAAAATTATGGAAATGAACCCGGTGGATATATCAATCGTGCACTTGTTGCGGTAAACCAAAATAACGATGATGATGCCATTGAAGTCTTGTTACCGGTAGCAGAAAAATTTAATGATAATTATTCCATTCAGTATCTCCTCGGAACTTCATATCATTCTTTATCTTTAGAAAAACAGGCAGAACATTACTTGCTTAGAGCATTGAATATTTATCCTGAATCAAAAGGAGTGCAGCACACACTAGCAATAATGTATGATGCTCAACAGCGATGGATTGAATCTGATTCGTTGTACGAAGCATTGATTTCATCAGATAAAACTGATGTTCAAGCCTTGAATAATTATGCCTACAGCTTGGTCGAGAGAGAAGTTCAATTGGATAAAGCTTTAGAACTTTCAAAAAAGGCCATCGCACTTGAGCCGGGTAATTCAGCATATTTAGACACGATTGGTTGGATATATTTTAAATTAGGGCAATTAGACTTTGCCTTGAAATATATTCAGGAATCTGTTGAGATAGAAAATACAAACGCAGTAGTATTGGAGCATTTGGGAGATATTTTGATTTCTGACAGTCGGTTTTCCGAGGCGGTTAATTATTACAAAAAAGCCTATGAATTAGATCAAAAAAATGAACGGCTGAAAGAGAAGGCGTTCTCTGAATAACATCCAACTATTAGTTCTTGTTGTTGCAATGTTTATTTTTTCAGATTGTAGCTCAATAATGTCAAGTTTTTCTGAAACCGAAACTGTTTTAGAAACCGTTCCGATTGATGATTTGATTCGCAAGTATAATTCGTGCAGAGGAAAAGGATCTGTGGAATCAGATGGAATTGTAAAAGGGAAACTAAGTTATGAGTTTTCAGCAGATGGGAATTCCGGCTATATCCAGTTTTATGATTTACTTGGAAGAAAATCATTATTTATTTTAATGAAAAATAAATCGGTTTCCGCATGGGATATGGTACGCAATAAACGGTATAACAAAGATGGCATATTTACCGCACTTCCCTTTATAAAACTTATGTCGCCATCGGATTTTTTTCAGGTGCTTTGGGGATCGATTCCATCTAATTATTTAGGGAGAACAGTAAACAAGGAATTCAGGTTTGAAAGTACTTCAGCAAGCATTAGTTTCGATTCAAAGAGGACTGAATATGGGTCGCTTCTTTATAAGGTTGTGCTTGAATCAACAGAGGAAAATTATCGGGTTACAATAAAAATTAAGGAAAGAGAAATGAATGCTACTTATCCACGTTTAGAAAGAAAAATCCCAGAATCAGTTCCATTAGCTTCACCAGCGTAAATTATGCAAAAATCAATCACAATTATAATCCCCGTCTTTAATGAAGTAGATTCATTGAAGGAGCTTCAGGCGCAACTTGAAAATATACTTGAAAATCGTTACTCGTACGAAATTCTGTATATGAATGATGGAAGTTTTGATGGTTCAGAAAAAATATTAGATGAATTGTCAAATCAAAATGCTTCAACCAAAGCGGTCCATTTCCACAGAAATTACGGCAAGGCTGCTGCATTGGCAGAAGGATTTAAACTTGCTACCGGAGATTATGTGATGACCATGGATGCGGATCTTCAGGATGATCCTGCTGAAATCCCAAATTTTATTACTAAACTTGAAGAAGGATTTGATTTGGTTTCCGGATGGAAAAAAGATCGAAAAGACCCACTCGGGAAAACCATGCCATCAAGATTTTTCAATTTTGTTACACGACTTATGACGGGCGTAAAGATTCATGATTTCAATTGTGGAATAAAAATGTATAAAAATGCTGTTGTGAAGACGCTGGATATTTATGGCGGTCGTCACCGTTATATTCCTGCACTTGCCGGGCAGAAAAATTTTAAGGTATCCGAAATTATTGTAAATCATCGTCCACGAATTCATGGAGAAACCAAATATGGCGGTGGACGTCTTTTTCATGGGTTTTTTGATTTATTGACTATTTTATTTTTAAACCGATATACCCAGCGTCCGTTGCATTTATTTGGATTTTTTGGGTTATTTTGTATTCTTATCGCAACAGGATGCGAAATGTTTACAGTCTATGATAAACTTGTAAATGGGATTCCGTTCCAACAGCATTTTGCTCTTATTGTTTTTGGGGCCATGGTATTTGTCTTGGGATTATGGTTTTTTTCCATTGGATTGATAGCCGAAATGATAGTTGCCGGCCAGCAGGGGAAAGAAGACCGGGTTAAAAATATAGTCGGCTGATTTGCCTGAATTTATCCCGTATTCCTCAATATGAAATATCAATAGAAATACCTGAATGGAAAATCCAGTAATATCCATCATTACTCCGGCGTTTAATCGTGCCGAAGAAGTGGATTACCTTATTCGGTCTATCCAAGACCAAACGCTGGATCATTCTCAGTTTGAGCATATTATTTCTGATGACGGATCCACAGATAACACGGAAGATGTTGTTCGGAAGTGGCGCGAAAAAGTAGACTATCCGATTCATTTCATTTCGCAGGAAAATCAAGGTCCCGGCGCTGCAAGGAATCATGGACTTAAACAATCTTCAGGTGACTTGATTCTATTCATTGATTCAGATTGTGAAGCAGATCCTAAATGGGTTGAGAAGATTTACACTGAATTTACTCAGAATCCATTTGGTGCTTGTGGAGGTCCTGATGCCTCAAAAGCAGATTTTTCTGTCGTTCAAAAGGCGATAGATTTTGCCATGACATCTTTCTTTACAACAGGTGGAATGCGCGGACACAGTGAAAAAATGCTCGCCAAGTTTTTCCCGAGGACCCACAATATGGGAATGACGAGAGAAGTATATGAAAAAGTCGGTGGATTTGGACCGCTAAGGCATGGACAAGATATTGAAATGAGTAATCGTATTCGGCGAAGCGGCGCAGAAATCAGGTTTATTAAAGATGCTGTTGTTTATCATCGCCGACGTACGGGCATCAGACAGTTTTTCAAACAAGTCTTTAACTGGGGAGTTGCAAGGGTAAACCTCTATAAAATTGACAAACAATTGCTGGAGCCAATTCATCTATTGCCTTCGGTCGCTTTGACCGCGGGTTTATCAATCATTGCAGGGTTTGTCATCGGTGTACCCTATTTTTCTTTTTTGTTTCTTTCTATTCTTGGTGCATTGGGCTCGCTTTCAATTTTAGGCGGGATAAAACGATCAAGCATTGGAGTAATGATTATTTTACCCATCATTATTCCGATTCAAATTGGCGGATACGGACTTGGATTCATCTGGGCATTTATAAACAGAGTTATTCTCGGTCGTGGATCTATGACAGGTTTTGTTAAACAATATTATAAATAACCCATGTTTTCAATTAGCATAAAAAATCAAACAATTTTACTCGGCTTACTGTTGATAACTATCCATGCAGTGTTGTTAAAAC
The DNA here is from genome assembly GCA_018651745.1 of Candidatus Neomarinimicrobiota bacterium. NCBI lineage: Bacteria > Pseudomonadati > Fidelibacterota > Fidelibacterota bacterium. Next base: position 13,199 of record JABIDL010000021.1, read on the forward strand.
CAATGGTACTTGACGGATTAATTCCACAAGGCGTGGATGTAGTGGCATCAAAGGGGCAATCTAAACAGATTTCAGAATTTGCAAAAGAAACGGGAGAAAAAGCGCTTTGGAATCCCAATATGTTTTCGGGTCAGCCAATATATTTTCGATTTAATCCACAAACGCCTTCCATTGATACGATGGTTAATGTATTCCAGAGATTTTTTGGTACTGCATTTATTTGGTATTTGGTAGGATCGTTTGGTTTCTTTTTTCTCATGCGCTACATGGGAATTTCTCCTATCGTTTCGTTTGCAGGCGCCTTGGCGTTTACGCTACTGCCACATTATCAATCACTTTGGATTGAAGGACATGCAACTAAGTTTCGCGCTGTGATGGCAATTCCGTGGGTGGTATACGCAGCTCGATATTTTTTCGATACCAGGAGCCTTTTAGGAGCAGCATTTTTCGCGGTTGCGTTCGGAAACCAGATTCGAACACAACATTATCAAATTATATTTTATACAGCAATCCTAATTTTTGCCATTGGTGTAACTCCGCTGATTAAGGATTTACTAAAATGTGAATGGAACCGATTTCTGAAGAGTACGGGTTTTCTTTTCGGAAGTATCTTTTTAGCGTTGATGCTTGCCGCACAGCCATTATTTCTTGCGGGAGAATATCTTCCTTATTCTGCGCGCGGCGCCCATACAGCGGATTTATCCAAGAAATCAGAAGAGGTGGAAAAGAAAAAAGGCCTCGATTTCAGTTCAGCCACACAGTGGTCCACCCATCCGTCCGCGCTTGTCGCTTGGGCCATTCCGAGGTTTGAGGGCGGAATGTCATCTGAGACTTACAAAGGGGATGATTATAAACAACTTAAAGGCAGGGTCATTCCGGGGTATTGGGGAAATATGCCGTTTACACAATCTTATGAATACTTTGGACCTGTCATTTTAATTTTAGCGCTGTTCGGGTTGATTTGGTATCGCCATCGATCAATGATTGTTGGAATGTCAGTTTGTGCTCTCTTTTTTATTCTATTGTCTTTTGGCCGCCATTTGGATGGCTTCTATCGGATATTTTTCAATTATTTACCTTATTTCCAAAATTTTCGTGCCCCGATGATGAGTATAACACTAACTGGGTTTATCGTATGTTTTCTGGCAACGTTGGGATTGCAGTCTGTTTATGAAAAAGTGTCCATGGATCACCGTAAATCTATTTTCACAGTTGCGGGATTGTGCGCATTTTTAGGGCTTTTTGTATGGCTTGGAGACTTCCAGTTTTCATATCTGAAATTAGGTGAGCAATACAATGCCGATGTGGAGGCAATGATCGTATCAATAAGACGCGAATTTTTATTGAATGATCTTTACCGATATATTGGAATTGCAGGTATTTCTATCGGATCGATTTTTGCAGTAATGATGACCAAAATTTCCAGATTGGGAATTGTTATTATGCTCACGGTAATCATGAGTTTGGATCTTATTTCTGTTCAAATGCGAAAGCCGGCTCAATTTGTCAATTTGAATAAACTCGAAAGAAAACATTTTCGGAAAACCGATACAGATAAATTTTTACTGAATCAACATGGAAC